>NZ_JBNUPK010000007.1:0-108004 GCF_050409465.1 Facklamia sp. P12950 | reverse complement strand
AAGAACTTTTTGGATTCTTACTATCGGTGTTGCATTTGATTGGACAATTCGTCAACAAAAAAAGACCTGTCATTTCTCATCTATAAGAAATGACTAGGTCTATTACCTAAAAACGATTAATCTACCATCTCTGCTTCTAAGTATTTATGAATTAAGTCATATGTGGCAATTACTGAGGTGATGTGTGTTCTTTCAAAGGCATGACTAGCATCAATTCCAGCACCAAACAATCCGTGACGTACATCTGCTCCGGCACGCATAGCTGCAGAAGCATCTGAACCATAGTATGGATAGATATCTACTTTATAAGGAATCTTATTTTCATCACATAATCCAACTAATTGATTACGTAAGCCAACATGATAAGGGCCAGAAGCATCTTTAGCACAGATAGACACTGTATACTCATCTGAAGTTTGATCATCTCCTAATGCTCCCATATCGACAGCAATATATTCTTCAACTTCTGGAGCAATGTTAGAGTTTCCACCGTAGCCAATTTCTTCGTTATTAGAAATATAGAAATGAGTAGTATGTGCTAATTTAAGTTCTCCAGCTTTAATTGCTTCAATAGCTTCTAATAAAAGGGAAACACTCACTTTATCATCTAAGTGGCGTGATTTTAAATAACCGGAGTCAGTAATTTCTGCACGTGGATGGAAAGAAATAAAATCTCCTACTTCGATACCTAATTCTGCTACATCTTCTGGGTTAAAAACAGGGTGGTCTAAACGAACTTCCATATTGTCTTGATTGCGTTCTAATGACCCTGCGTTACGGTAAACGTGAACAGAAGTCTGATGCATTAAAATCGTTCCATCAAAAGTTTTACCTGTTTTTGCAGAATGGATTTTGCAATATACTCCTTCTAGCGAATTGTAAACAAACCCACCGATTAGATCTAATTTCAAACGACCATCAGCTTTTACCGCACGAACCATCGCTCCTAAAGTATCCACGTGAGCTGTAATAAAACGCTGACGTTCTTTATTTTTTCCTTCTAAAGTTACTAGTAAACCTCCTTTTGGTGTCTTAGTATACTCCACTTTATCCTGGTCAAATTTTTTCATTAAATGCGACACAATTTCACCAGTATAACCAGTTGGTGAAGGAATCTCGGTTAATTCTTTCACACGTTCTAAACGTGCACGATCTGATTCTGATAATTGATAGTTCAATTCTACCATTCTGTTCTCTCCTTTATATTGATCCATCTTAAAAGATAAATCATTGTAATCACTTGATTCTACTATACAACAATTAGCCTTAAATTCAAAAGCAAATTATGAAAAAATAACAATCCTTTAGATTTTTATACTTGGACCAGAGTTTGAAAATTGAAATTCTAAAACAAGTGGGTGTCTATAGCTAGAGGCTTTTCTTATCATTAAGGTAAATAGGTTAAAAAAACTCGGGCAATTGTAAAATAAATGAAGACTGAAGTTAAGTCACTTAAAGTTGAGATAAATGGACCACTAGCCACAGCGGGGTCAAAGCCTATCTTCATCATGAGTTTAGGAATCAAAGCACCGGCAATATTAGCCACCACGATTGCACAAGCCATAGCAATCCCTATGATCATACCCAAAAAGAGGTTTCCTTTCCAAAAGCCTGCCACTAGGGCTATGGTTAACCCAACTACCAATCCTGTGACTACTCCTGTTAGTAATTCAAAACTAAAAGAATCAAAAAATTTATCATCTTCTGATTTATTAGTAAGCTTGCGAACAGCAACCGCTAAAGATTGAGTTCCAGCGTTACCTGCTGTACCGGTTATTAATGTAACAAAGCTAGATAAAACAGGCACTGAGGATATCAAACCTTCAAACTGAGAAATTAGAGTGGCTGTCCCCA
Organism: Facklamia sp. P12950; assembly: GCF_050409465.1. Taxonomy (NCBI): domain Bacteria; kingdom Bacillati; phylum Bacillota; class Bacilli; order Lactobacillales; family Aerococcaceae; genus Facklamia; species Facklamia sp. P12950. The sequence continues at coordinate 106,150 of NZ_JBNUPK010000007.1, read as the reverse complement.
TCCCCATAAATAGCAGTGTAACTAACCAAGGCAAGCGACTTTTAGAAGCCTTAAATGGAGTAGTATGAATTTCATTAACATCAACCGCAGCCAAACCTGAGTAGTCACTGTCTGCTTCTTCTTGAATAACGTCTAAAACATCATCTACCGTTATAATACCAAGTAATTCACGATCAAAGCCTACAACTGGTAGGGCCAATAAGTCGTAATCTTGTACCATTTTTGCTACCTCTACTTGATCATCATTTACTTCAACTGTTATTAAACGAGGATTAAGGATTTCTGAGATTAAGGTTTGATCATCATGAACAATGAGATCTCTTAAAGATAAAACACCCTTTAGTCGTCTATCTTCATCAATCACATACACATAATAGATAGTTTCTGCTTGAGCGGCTGCCGTTTTTAAGTGTTCATAGGCTTGTTTAACTGTATATTCTTCCTTGACAGTTACAAACTCAGTCGTCATGATGGATCCTGCTGTTTCGTCAATATAGTTTATCAAACGAGATATTTCACGGGCAGACCTATTAGGCATTAAATGCATGTACGTATTTACTTTTTCTTTATTATCAATATTATTTAAAATATCCACCGCATTATCCGCGTACATTTCACCTAAAACAATAGCTGCATAGGCATTTTCCATCTCTAGGAAATACTCTTCACTCAAGTGAAGAATATCTGATTCAAAGGCATCAAAGACATCAGCGAGTTCACTGGGAGCAAGATATTGATAGACTGTTTTTCGCTCAGAACTGACAAACTCAGTAAAAATTTTGGCTTGATCATAATTATGTAACGCTAAAAACTCAGTACGAAAGCGTGTCATACGGTTGTTTTGCAGCATAGCTTTGAAACTAGCGACGCTTTCTTCAAAACTTCTTTCAAATACTTCCATTGCTATTCCTCTCTTAGTTAACTTGCTGGGCTTGAATCCAATCTTGCATATCTTCTGGTAGATTCATCTCAAAATGTAAGGGCTGTTGAGTCATGGGGTGGTTAAACTCCAATTGGCCACAGTGAAGCGCTTGACGTCTGATCGTTTCGGTCAAAGGACCTCCATATAAATCATCGCCAATTAAAGGACCTCCCATATGCATTAAGTGTACCCGAATTTGATGTGTTCGTCCTGTATGAAGCCTTATTCTTAAGTGCGCTCCATTAGGATAAGTTTGCTGACACCAATATTCGGTCTTGGCATATTTTCCACTTTCATGAACACGCCGGGTTATAATTGAAGACTCCGTACGTGCAATAGGTGCTTCAATTATACCATGGTCTGACCATTGACTGCGACTGCTTAGAGCATGGTAATATTTAACCACTTGACCTGCTCTTACTTGACGATCCATCAATGCATGAGCTAATCGATGCTTAGCAATTAACATTAAGCCTGATGTATCACGATCTAACCTTGTTACTATATGGATTACTTGATCCGAGTAGCCTTGCTTTTGGTAGTAACCTCTCACTCGATTAGCAATTGAACTCGAAGGATTTGCTAAAGAAGGAATTGAAACTACTCCCACTTGTTTATTTAAAATAAGTAGATCATCATCTTCATAGACGATTTCAATTGGGTCATCTGAAGGTGGAACTGTTTCATGCCCTCGCTCGATGGGAGCTAATAAATGAAGACAGTCTCCTTTACGGATTTTAAAACGAACAGGTACTTTTAAATGGTTCAATAACAGTTGACCTTCAAGCTTAACCTTTCTTAAAAAGGCCTTTGGTAACTGTTGTTGTCTTAAAAATTCTTTAATCGTTATTTCTTCCGATTGATCATAAAACCACTTCAACTCCATTATAAACCTCACCTTTTATTGATTAAACTTATTTTCTCACTTGATTAGCGATAAAAGAGGATTCTACACGATTCCAATAATGCATATGCTTAAAGCTAGCGAAATGAATTCTCTCCTTAGCCAATTGCAAGCGCACCGTATCAATTGTCTGGTCCGCCCAAAATAGATGGTCAGTCGTGATATCCATCCATTCATTGGATGGATCTGGTTTTAAAGTGAGCCATTCATCAGCCGGTAAAATAATAGGCGAGGCCAAGGATCGATAAACACGATTATTAACCGAAGCCATCTCTGTCATCTGTATTGCTTCAATTCGTGGATGCATTACCGCTCCACCTAAAGATTTGTTTAACCCCGTAGACCCGGTTGGTGTCGCAATACACAATCCATCCCCACGAAATGTTTCAAAGAATTGGTCTTTTATTTCCACATCACACACCATTGTTTTACGATGCGAACGAATACTGCATTCATTGAGGGCTAGAACATGTCTCTTTTTTCCATTACCGAGAGTAATAGCTACCGATAGTAAGGGATATGAAATGGATTCAGCGTCATTTTCAACAATACTCTGTAAAACTTGATCCATCTGTTCGCCTAACCAGTCCGTATAAAACCCTAAATGTCCCGTATGAATCCCTATAAATTGAGTATGATTGATAAATGCCTGGTACTGGTGAAAGGCTGATAAAAGTGTGCCATCTCCACCAATTGATATTACATAGTCAGGAGTTTCCCCGTTAGAGAGCTCTTTTAATTGATAGTGATGGAGTTTAGTTTTAAGTCGTTGAGCATAGGCAACTGATAAAGCTTTTTTATTATATACTAATCCAATCTTTTTCATAGTTTCTCCTTACTCTTGCTCTTAACGCGAGTCAAACAGTTTGGTTGCTTCATGAATCTCTTCACGAATCTGACTCATTTCTTCATCAAGTAGAAAGGCAGCCTCAGAAGCTCGTTGAAGTCTTTCTAATATTTCAACAGGATACTTGCCATCATACTTATAATTTAACGAATGTTCGATGGTTGCCCAAAAATTCATCGCTAAAGTTCTAATTTGTACTTCCACAATAACCGAAATGTTTCCTTCAATTCTTTCCACCGGATACTCTAAGATCATATGATAAGAACGATACCCACTCGGCTTATGATTTTTAATATAGTCCCTAATCATAATGACTTTAAAATCAGACCGTCTTAATAGTAAATCTGCTACTTCATAGATATCCTCAACAAACTGGCACATCACTCGAACCCCAGCTATGTCCTGAACACCACAAAGGAAATCTTTGGCTTTGATTTGTCTAACAGCCATTTTTTCCATAATACTTTCAGGTGATTTTACTCGTCCGGTAACGAATTCGATCGGTGCGTGTCTATCCAAATCAATATATTCTTGGCGAATACTTTTTAATTTTAGCTTCAATTCTTCAACAGCCTGACCATAAGGGGCTAAGAACAATGCCCAATTGTCGACAAAAGGTTCTTCATATACATATTTATTTTCCATGATTTCCCCCTTTCTAGCCCTCTACAAGTTTTCAAAATATTCAACCCATATCAGTCTAATTGATTAATATCATCCAGAAAATATTTTACCATAAGTCAAAGGGTTTTCGTATATAACTGTTCATTAGTTGAAATATCTATCATTTTACGGCATACTATTTATTTGTGAGGTTTTTCACTCTAGGCGTATTATTATAGATTACACTATGTTTATGATAAGCTTATACTAAGAAAAAGTAATACGAAGGAGGAATAGTGTGGAAAATTATATGATTGATTATCACTTTAATGGTCAGGCAAAGTATTTTGACTTTTATTTGTTTGTCAATCCTTTAGGGCGAAAATGCTACTATTCCGAGCAAGAGATTAATAAGGCTAGTAAATTAATTTCTTCAAAGATTGACATTAATATTCTTTGTATACATAATGAAGAGATTTTAAATGACTTTATGCAGCGTTTAGGCATTATTCAACCTAGTTTAGCAGTCCGTAATGACCTCTACTGCAAACTTTATAAAGCTGCTTTAGCCGTAAAAGCTGCACACTTTCAAGGCAAACGTAAAGGCAGATGCTTTTTAAAAGATTTACAACAAAAAATTTATCACGATCTATCTCTTTTGAACGAAAACTTAATTATGGACCTTGCTGCAAGCAATGGTTTAGATTCAGATTTATTCTATGAGGATTTCTATTCCGATTTCACACGAGAATTATATTTTAATGACCTTAAAATTGCTAAAGCCATGGGTGTTCATTCAACCCCTAGTCTTGTGATATTTGATTCTACCCGTGAAGATGAAGGGATTTTGCTCGAGGATAATGTTACTTATGAATCCGTTATTGATCATCTAGATTTATTACATTCACAACATTTAGATCACTCTGTTAAATGTTCTACCCATTTTAATTTATTGAAATAAGAGGTCGAGAGGCTTTCGTTTCAGAGATTGACCGCTTATTTCTTTCAATAGTTTTTTGAATGACTTTTATTATAATACTTAACTATCAACAATTATTTCCCTCCTAAAATTTTCCTCTCAAGTCTCACAGAGTAGACCTTTTGGGAGGCTATTTTTCATAAAAATTCACCCTTTTATAAGAATAAAACAGACGAATCAAGCGATTCGTCTGTTTTACTTACCTTAAAAGTGATTCCATAACGTTCATTTGTTCGGTAAATTATAATCTACAAATGTCTTAAGGGTATCTATTCCTAAAATTTCTTACTTAAACCTTTTTTACCCAAAAGATAAATCATCAAACCAATAATCAAAACTGTCAGAGCTAATAATGAATAAGTAGTTTCTTCACCGGTTATAGGTAAAGTATCCTTAGTGTTTTCTTGATTTTTAGGGTTATCCGGGTTTTTCGGTTTTTCTGGTTTTTCTGGTTTTTCTGGGTCTTTAGGATTTTCTGATTCCTGAGGTTTTTCAGGATCTTTAGGGTTTTCTGGTTCCTGAGGTTTTTCAGGGTCTTTAGGGTTTTCTGGTTCCTGAGGTTTTTCAGGATCTTTAGGGTTTTCTGAAATTTCAGTATAAATATTTTTGAAAACAGCTATTGCATCATTTTGATAGGTGACACTTAACCTTAATAAACCTGTCCCATCATCGGTTACGGTAACTACTACTTCATGCACTGAATCATCGTAGGTAATTCCTGCTTGATTGTCTGACACTTCACGTAAGGTATACGCATACTCGCCTACCGTATCAAATGATAATTCACTAAAGACTACTTTTCCATTGCTATCATTCGTACCTGTTGCTACGACTGCATTGTTGGTATCCACAACTTCAAAGTTAAATTGACCCGCTACTAAGTCTAATCCTTCTAATTTTTTCTCTGCGACTAATGAAAGTACACCCTTTGCTGCTGTGTAACTATTTTTAAAGACAGGGATAGCTTGATCAGGATAAACCACTTCATGAACAAGTTGTCCTGCTCCATTATCAGTTACTATAATTGTAACATCATATGTTGAATCATCATAAGTGATACCTGCTTGATCATCCTGGGTTTCACGAATAGTGTAATTATATTCTCCAACATTTTCGTAAGATATATCAGTAAATGCTACTTTCCCATCTATATCATTCGATGCTGTCGAAATAATTTCACCATCAGAATTTAGGACTTCAAAATTGAATTGACCAGCTATTAAATCAAGACCTGTTAATTCTTTTTTAGCAATTAATGAAGCTTTTCCTGGTTGAGTAGTATATACATTGGTAAAGACAGGAACCTTATTGTTAGGATATTCTACAACCAATTGTAATTGACCCTTCTCGTCATCGGTTACCTTAACGATCACATCATAGGTTGTTTGATCATACGCAATACCTAGCTGGTTATCTTTCTTTTCACCAATTTTATACCTATATACTCCAATTTTATCAAAGGTTAATTCACTGAAAACAACTTTTCCATTGCTATCATTCGTACCTGTTGCAACAACTTCTTCATTTTCATTAAATACTTGGAAATTAAACTGGTCTTTTTCTAGAGAAAGACCCTCTATTTTTTTTTCAGCCAATAATGATAGTTTTCCAACTTTAGGCGTATAAGAGTTTTTAAAGGTAGGTAGATCATCCTCTTCGTATTGGATATTAGTTGCTAAGTGCCCTTGTTCATCGTAGGTGACTGATATTAATACATTATATTGATTTGTATCATAAGTTACCCCTGCCTGTTGATCTATTTTTTCACGTATCATATATTGGTAATCACCTACTGTGTCAAAAGTGAGCGCTTCAAACACTATATTACCATTAACATCGTTCTTAGCTCGAGAAATAATCTCTCCATCCTCATTTAGTAATTCAAAATGAAACTGTCCGTCAGCTAAATTTAGACCTCTTAAAATCTTCTTTGCTTTTAACGGAGTCTTAACCTCTTTGGGTTCATTGATGATTGTTATTACATTACCATTGGTTGATACATTAGGTATCTCGGCAACTTCTCCATTTGAATTAAGTAATTGTAATTCGTAAGACTGTGGATTGTCAACCGAATAGTTAATTGTAAAATAAATTGATGATGCAAGTGTTTTAAAACCTTCAGGAGTTGATGTCTCAGTGAGAATATATTTTCCAGCTCTCAATTTATCTGAAATATAAATACCTTCCTCGCTTGTAAATACTTCCGATACTACCGTATCGACATTTCCATGAATGTCTATGTTTTCAATCTTAAATCCAACATCTCGTATAGCTTTTCCACTTTTAGCCTTTTTGAGAATTTTAAAATCAAGTTTTCTCCCTGTTCCGCCTCCACCAAATTGATACTGTTGAGCAGTTGTTTCAGTAACTGTTTCTTTAATAATTTTTCTCTCTTCTCCGCCCTTTAATGTAATGGTATTAGTAACCTGATAAGTACCAATTAAATTATCATTTAATCGTGTGGAGTAAGAAATTGTAATAGCTTGCGTTATTGTATCGTTTAAAGTCAACTTGAAACTTCTGTCATCTTCAGCGAAAGTAATTGAATAGTCTTCATTAATATTCAAAAGATTATTTGCGCTATCTCTAACTTTAAATGAATCAGTTAGATAACTATGTTTATCCGAAAGTTGATCTTCTATTATTGGATTCTTGATTGTCAGACCTTCCTCATTCACGGTAACTGTCCAATCAATGTTTTCGGTTAATTGGTTCTGTGTCCCTGTTTTAGCAACCAATCCACTGTTGTTATTTGCAAAATAATCCAAGTAGGCTGTATCTGATACACTAGCGACAACATCTTCTTTTTCGTATATCATTGATAAAGTAGTTGAATTAGTATATCTGTCCAAAACACTTTCATGGAATGATGGGAATTGCAAAATTTCCGTGTCATATTGTACTTTGTATTGATAAGATCCGTTTGGTAGTTGAATGACGAAACTATTGGAATCAGTGTTAATTGTCACATTAAGATTGTCGGTAATAAGGGTGCCACTTTGATCATAAACTTTAATGCTATCTTGAATTAAAGCTTGATCGCCTGGTATTGTGTCTGTTAAAACAGGATCTACTAAGTTAATGAGATTTGATGTGTTCGCATTCGCAGTTATTTCCCATGAGATAACAGGATTATCTGGAGTCTTGTCTAGGCTCACTGCTTCTTTGTTAACCGATAAAGCAGGGCTCGGAACTTTTATAAAGGCTAGCTCACTCCCGTTTGTATAAGTTAATAACGCTTTGTTTTGAATAAGATTTACTTCTTCTCCTGACGAAAGACTAGTTGTATATGTGAGCGTATACGGAACTGCATCAATGTCTCCTAATATAAGTTCAAATGATCCTTGACTTTCTTCAATGACCTGGTATTGGCTAGGATCAACTTCCTCTCCGTCTCTATATAGAAGAATATTAGACATGTCTGCTGTTGACGGAGAATATTGATCAGTGATTACTACATTAGCTAAAACGGCTTTTTTTGTATTGAAATTAATAATCCAATTAATGTGTTTATTACCTTCAGCATCAATCACAATGTTAGCTTTCTTATTAATACCTGCTTGACGTTTATAAACATTAGCTGTTGCTTCTTCCTTACCACCTTGCCAATCTAAAGTAACTTTATTTATTTGGTCGAGGTTATTGGCGTCATCTACGGTTGTAAGATATTTAATAGTATAAGTAGCATTGGTATCAGTACCAAATTGATAGGTAAATCCTTGACTTGGATTCATTATTAATGCAGTAGGATCAAAAGCCAAAGCACCTTCATTTGTAGAAGTTAATTCAAAAGAATCATTTACATACTTATAATTGCCACTACTAAAACTATCTTCAATTATTGGTTTAGTAAGATTAATATTACTTTCATTAAAAGTAATCTTCCATTCAATAAATTGCTCAGTTTTATCTTCGCTAGTTACATAAGAACCAACTTTTTTTATTCCTGCTTTAGGACCTGCTAAGTTAACATCAAAAGAAATTCCAGGTCCACTTTCCTCACCGAATAAGTAAACGAGTTCAGCATTATTAGCTATATTAGGTTCTTGCAGTCCTGCTGTCGTGTAATATGTTCGATAAACAAATATATACTTATGAGGTCCTGCATTCTGGACAGTCAGAGCAAATCCTTCTCGATTATCGCTATGTGTATAATTACGAATGTAGTAATTACTATTACCAATTAACTTTTCTGTTGTTATCTCATCTTGGTATAATTCATATGAAGATAAATCTGCAACATTAAAGTCTAATAAACTTTGATCAAACACATCTCGAATTGTCATGCTACCCATATTGATTCTTTGCGAATTAAGGGTAATTTTCCATTCAATATATGGCTTACCTTCATCATCTACCAATTGCTCCCCAGCTTTACCAAAAGTTGGAATAGTATTTATAACAACCGAGTCGGTTGCACTATTTTGTGGATCTAGATTATCAGAGATAATATTAGTGACTGTCCCCTGAACACCCAATTCTACTTCTGTCGAAAAAGTAATATAATAGGCTTGTCCTTGAGCATTAAGTTCTAAAGGAAAGCTTCCACTAACTGGTGTGAAATCTTCTGGGTTTAAAACATTGCCGTTACTATCAGGAACAACCTTACGCACTTTAATCGTATCTTTTAAAAGTTTAATTTTTTCTGTAATATTCTTCGTTTGAGAGTCCACTCCACTTATTAAATCTTCTAAAATTACTGTCCCAAGATCTTCCTGGCCATAATTATAAGTAACTTCCCAATCAATTATCGAGGGATCTTGCTCTGAGATTGAACCTTGTTTAGTAATAGTCGGTAGATCTTCATACCACGTTCCCTCAAAACTATCAGAAACAGGAGTTTCTGAACCATCTAGGAAAATTAATCCAGTATTACTGATAGTTTTAGCTCCTCCCCCATTCGGTCGATTAATTAATGTAGTATAGCTAATATCATAGGCATCTTCAATTGACCCTAAGTCAATTTCAAAGCGCGAATCACTTATTAACGGTGCAACCACTACTTCTTCTTGGCCTATCACTTGGTTTTCGTAATTACGAATGAGCTTTTCAACTAAGATACTTTCTGGTAAAAGCTCTAAATCATCACCAAAATAATCGGTATATGTAGCCTCTGAAACGGTGGCCATACTATCATTTAATCGAACGGTCCAATCTATATGTGTAGGGTTTGTCACTGGTTGTCCAGTTACATCTTTATATACTTTTTCTCCGTTTTCATCAATAATATAGGGTTGTCCTGCTATTTTTTTATCTTCCCCGTCATAAGGTATTTCCTCAGCAATGATAGTTGTTGTAAAAAAACCTCCTTCACCGTATGGAATGACAACCTCAATAACTTCTTCTTCAATCAATTGTGTTGTATCGAACTGTCCAGAAATCTTTATGTTTATATTTAAATCATCAAATTCCTTAGCCTTATCATTAAAAAGAATGGCAACTTCCCCATTAGTTACAGTATAAGTACCCACTTCTGTACCTTCCACCAGAAGTGAAACAGCTGCGGAACTTCCTTCAAAAATTTCTGGCAAAACAATAGTATAAGTGTCCCCAGCATTTATTACCGTATTAGGAGGACTAACTAGAGTATAATCAAGTATTAAAGCATTTAATTCTGATGGAGTAAAAGTTATCGATTCCCCATCAGGTAAAATGAATGTGTTATTGTCTGTTGTGGTGACAGTCATAACAACATTTTTCACCCAGTTACCTTGAAGGACACTAAAAGTAGCGTTTTCAGGAACCATTTCATTCTCTACAGCCGTTTCATCTATCGGAGGATCAATATTGTTGATGCCTTCTGGCGCTTTATCCACTGGGACTTCTGTTTTCTTTTGAGGAAGATGTTCTGCATCATCTTCTGAGTTGTTTGAATTATCCACTTGTGTCTCTTCGTTTAGATTATCATCTCCTATCTCTTCCAGAAGGGTTTCATCCTTTAAAATGTTATTATCCACATCTTTTTGTTCGCCAGCTTTATTCTTAGTCCTAGTTTCGAGCACTTGGCCATCGACAATTTTTTCATTCTTTACCATGGTAGTAGTATCTGTATCAAACACCTGCGAAACTGCGTACATCGTTTGTGGTGAGAAAACGATATTCAACACAAGCATCATTGTCAACACTAAATTAACCATTATTTTTTTATTCATTACAATTCGCCTCCTTATTAACTTTTGCTCAAACTCACTTTATCCTTGCTGATAATTTCTTCATATAACTCCTTTCTAATTCATAAAATCTCTCACATTAGTGTCTTTATACCCATAATATTAAGTCAAGCCCATAATCCTGTGTGAATTACACTGCAATGTTTTAACAGTCTCTTGTTGATCAAATTTAATACGCTTTCTTATCGAACTGAGCCATTGTCATATATATCCTTTGACTCTGACACCCTTCGAATCACCTGTAACCATCAGCTTGAATAAATTGTTTTTGTCAATTATTCATTACTTTTTTTAAACATGGTTATTAAATGTTTTAGAGACATTCCCCTTTATCGCTTATTTAATAATGCTTTAAACTCTTCATTATTCAATGTAAGATGTTCTTAGCCTCTATAAAAATCTACTAGGTATGTTTTATAGCAAAAACATCGCGCCGTAAAAGGGGCTTTATATGGACTTTCATAATCTACACAATTACATGGACTTTATCCTATATTACCACAATAATGTGAATTGTAGTAGTGTTATGGTTAAATTTCAGATTAAAAATTTCCTACTAATTAACTTTTAACTAATTGAACGTAAAAGAAAAATAACTTTTCTATTAGTATCAAGAAACTATTCTTTTTAAATTTAATTATGTTTCAAAATGTTTACTTCCATATAAAACAAAAAACCAAAATCAAGATTCCCTTGATTTTGGCTTCAACATATTATGATTCTATAAATTATAGGGATCATTCACAAAAACACAGACATTTAATGTATTAAAAGCATGTTCTACTATATAGAAAGAAGTCTGTACATGACTAATAAGATAGAACAGTCCTCAATACTAAAGACCCAAACATTAATTTCTCTCATAATTGAGTCGCACAAGTCAAAAATAATCACTATATTTCTTGCGCCTTAAGTTCTCCTGTTCACCCTTTTCATCCTTGCTCCTACTATCATAAGGAAAAGACTGTCATTAAAAGGCTAACTATTTACCTATTATTAGCTCCTTATAAGGCTTAGGAAAGGTCTGTTTTTGTCTGAACAAACAAGCTTTGATCACCACACTTTCCTGCTCAGAATAAGCCCTTGTAGATACATTGCTTCATCTCTAGTGCTACCAAACAAAAATAGCGTGTTTAACAATTCACACGCCCTCAAAAAAGATGATTGCTTATCAAACATATCTATCTATAAGTGCATCATGTCATAATTGCCTTCGCTTCCGTTTCTCATAAACGGCCACCGACCTTCCCTTAAAAGATTTGTTTGATAAGTTTAAGTCAATTCCAACAGTGAAGGGGGCTGTAAGCTTTGCTAGTGCAATGTCATTCCCCATCAAGTCATAGATGTTGTAGAAGATGTCACTTAAAATATCTAAAAAAGTACTTTTACCGTTATAGTCATCATGAATAAAATAAGGTAAAAACTATTTTCATTGACTGATACACAGTCTACATTGCCTTAACTTGCCAATTGAGCCCTAATACTTTGATTATTATTGAACGGTTTCATATCGTTGTTCAATCCCTTAATCCTGAATTAAATCGGTTGCACATTCATTGGATAAATCAAGTACATCATAGAGACAGGCGCTCTACAATAAATCAAAAGATATTGGGGGACTGTTTTTGAACAATACCGACAATAGGGACAATGACCTATAAAATCAGAAGCAAGTGTTTAAAAGCACCTATCAAATGATACAAAAGCTACACTATCCCTTAGAAAAATTTAGTCACAAAGCATTTAAGGTCTTACTCCGTGACAATTCAACCTCCCGGCTATCATCTAGGTTAAGAAGAACCTTCGGAATCCCAACAACTTTCTTGAGATTACCTTCAACCATCCTGAACTAACTAAGGGGTGATCAATAAATTTAAAGTGCTTAAGCGCAATGTCCATGACTCCCGAAACTATTGTCATTTTAAAGATAAAATCTTTTAACGCGAGACAATTTGTATCCGAAGAAAAAGAAAAAGAGACCAAACAGATATTAACTGCTTAGTCTCCTTAATTTATCATCAGCCCTATTTGATATAGAGTCTATTTTTTAAACTAATGCTTTTTTGGCTTCCTCAACCAAAGCAGTAAATGCTGCTGCATCATTGATAGCAATATCTGCTAACATTTTACGGTTAATTTCGATTCCGGCTTTTTTCAAACCATTCATTAATACAGAGTAACTCATATCATTTTGACGAGCTGCTGCATTAATACGTGTAATCCACAAACGACGGAAATTACGTTTGGTTTGACGACGGTCACGAAAAGCATACATGTATGACTTCATAACTTGCTGCTTAGCTGTCTTAAATAATTTTGACTTTGCTCCGTAATAACCTTTAGCTAATTTTAATGTACGTTTACGACGTTGACGTGTAACATATCCACCTTTTACGCGTGCCATGATTTTCTTCCTCCTTTATTCCTATAAAGCTGAAATTTGTTGCTTAATACGTTTCATATCTGAAGCAGAAACTAAAGCTGATTTACGTAGTTGACGACGTTGCTTTTTAGTTTTACCGTGGAAACGGTGGGAAGTAAATGCACGTGAACGTTTCAATTTACCTGTACCTGTTTTCTTAACGCGTTTTGCTAAACCGCGGTGAGTTTTTTGTTTTGGCATAATAATCCTCCTATATTCCTACTTATTAATCGTATTATGATTCTGACGAGGGTGCGAGTATGGTAAACATACTACGGCCTTCCATTTTAGGTTTTGACTCAACGGTCGAAACTTCTTTTGTATCTTCAATAAAGTCTTCCAAAACATCTAAACCTAAATCCTTATGGGTAATTGACCGTCCTCTAAACCGGATACTTGCTTTCACTTTATCGCCTTTTTCCAAGAACTTGATTGCTTGACGTAATTTCGTCTGGTAATCATGGTCATCAATTGAAGGACTGAGACGTACTTCTTTAACACTGACTACTTTTGTATTCTTACGTTGTTCTTTTTCTTTTTTCTGTAACTCGTAGCGATATTTACCGTAATCCATAATCCGTGCAACTGGCGGATTAGCTTGCGGTGAAACGAGCACGAGGTCCAAATCAAAAGATTCAGCAATCGTTAAAGCGTCTTGTAGCGATTTAACTCCAATTTGTTCTCCATTATCACCGATGACGCGCAATTCCTTAGCGCGAATTTGCCCATTAATCAATGCTTCTTTAGCGATATGAGTCCACCTCCATAATTTTTATGAGTGACAAATAAAAACAAAAAACAGCCCGTTTGTATACGTGCCGTCTCTATCAATTTACAAAAACAGAATTTTCTGCTCCATAAATGATTTGCCCTACATCTTCTAATGCCCGGCGAGAAACGGTTTGTTTCTACTTGTTTTCTCAACTTATACAGTGTATCACGCTTCATTTGATAAATCAAGTTAAAATTCTTAGAGCATTCTAGAGTGTTCTAGAGTTGTCAAACATATGTTACACAAGGTGCTTCTAAATGGGCATGCTTATGTCTTAACGTCTCGTCCTCAAATTCTTAGAGCGCAAATTTCCTTTAGCTATTAATCATAATTGATGATATAATACTGCAGAAATCTAAATATTAGGAGTTTTTTAATGGACTTAAAAAAATTTATAATAGGAACGATTATGATAGGGCTGTTAACAGCTTGCCAAAATACCTCATCCCCTGAAGTGAAAAGCTCTTCAGTTGACTCATCTAACAATCAAGCTTCATTAGAGGATTCACAATCATTACAAAGTCAACCTTCTTCCTCACTTGAAAAGTCAGTTGCTGATGAAGATGATCAAATATCTTCTACTAAAGAAGAGAGTAGAGAAACAACTTTATCCAAAACTGACAAATTAAGAAAAGCAATTATAAAAAAGCAAAACAAGTCAAACGATGATAAAGAAGAGACAAACGAAGACTTAGAAGTTTCTTCCATAGAGCCTAACGAAAGTACCGAAACAGTTAAAGAAGATAAACCAATAGTTGAAGATGACGGAACAACCGATAAGGAAGAAACCACCTCTGCAAGTGGTGGAAAAACAACTATTGAAACTACACAAGAAGATGATACCGAACAACAACCAGCCGCTTCATCATTTTCCTTAGATTACGATCAATATGACTCCGTTCAAGAAATTATCGAAGATTTAATTGATGAATATGGCTTTGATTCTTCTAAGCTAGGTATTGCTTATCAAAATTTTGTAAGTGAAGAATCCTATTACTTAAACGAAAATGAAGCACGTCATGCAGCTTCTACCAACAAAGTGGGAACCTCCGTCCTATATCTCGACCTAATTGAAGCAGGTGTCCTAAGTTGGGATAGTCAACTGCCTGCTAGCGAAAAGGATTTAGAAGAAGGTGATGGTAGAATCACCAATAATCCCTTGCGCTCATATTATAGCTTAGAGGAATTGATTTCTAACCTTCTAGTCTATTCAGATAATACTGCCTGGAACATTTTAATCGATTATTATTACGAAAATTATGGTGATTATCGCAATGACTTAATCGAACTATCAGGCATTAATAATAAACCGATTGCTTTAACTCAAAATATGAACTATGCGACACCCAATATGCTAATCGGTTATCTTAATAAAATTGCTTTCGATGATAGCTATCAACCTATTATAAACTACATGTTAATCGCACAAAAAGGACAACGATTCAAGCTGTACGTTGATAAAGGAATGGCTACTAAATATGGTCAGTATGGTAATGGTTATCACGATACAGGTATATACTTCGAAGATGGAAAGCCTATATATAGTCTAGTGCTAATGACCAACGATCTGGGTACACTCGATAATTTTATGGGGGATTTAAATTTACGCGTAAATGAATGGTACCATTACCAACAGATTCAATAATAATCACATCACCCACGCAACTTCTTCAACAAAAGTTGCGTGGGTGAATTTTGTATTCAAAATTATTTGATCAACATACTTTTAAACTTCATTTTCCAATTGTTCGAGAACACAAAAAGGGACCACTAGAATACTTAGTAAGATATAGCCTGTTTGTATCCAAAAAATTCCCACATCCATCATACCGTGAAAAAGAACGATTACTAATATTGACACAATGAGACCTAATTCTAGTCTAATTTTAGGTTGGAAGACTCGTTCAACTACATTCCTAAAGTAATGACTAAAAGCCATTGTTAAAACCATTAGACCTACAATACCGTAATTAGCTAGTGTATCAATCAATAACTGGTGGGCATGCATTTTTCCTTGATCTGCAAACAAATAATAAAAGGTAACATAAGCCATAGGCCCTCTTCCGATTAAGGGGCTTGTTATAAATATTTGCCATCCAGTATACCAAATTGCAAAACGGTCATCAAAAGCATGCGCCAAAGTAGTAAACCTAGGTAATAATTCAGGTTTTATAAACAAAGTTAAAAAACCTCCTGCTAAAGCAAAACCAATCCCCCATGCTATTTTAGGCTTTAAGAAAAATACCATAAGGACAATCCCTACAATACAAGTAGGAATAGACCATCTCGAAGCAGTTAAAAATAAACTAATTAAATTTAAGAAGATGACTATCATCGATAACCAACGATCAAGTGGTCGCTTTGTTTTCGCCATTAAATAAATAGCCATTACTAAAACCATGGCAATATATAGTCCATAATAATTAGGATTAAAAAACGTTGCTTCTGCACGAATTTGCGGATTATGATACTTAAAAATATAAAATAAATCGTAACCATTCATAAAAACATAGTAAGTATATCTTACAAACGCTAGCAAAGCTAACGGGATAGACCCCCATGTGAAAATTTTTATCTGTTTTAAAAAAAGCTGAGGAGTCATTATTTGAAAATAAAAATTAAATAGTAAAAAAAGTAAAAAAAGAACAAATGTGACGGCAACTCCGATATAATTCCTAAAGTAGATTGATATGATTAAACTATATATCAAAAAGATAAATAACCAACTCTGTTTGCGCATTATCTGTCTCAAGTCTCGACGGTGTTGAAATAGAAGATATAAGGTTGTTAAAAAAATAACAGCGCTACCAACATAAAAAGGTAATAAGACTGAAACTGACACCAATAAGAATAAATTACCTTCAAGATTTTCACTTTGAGTCAAAGATTTCAAATTCACTACCATCCACCTCCATGACTAATATTTATTATTATAGCAAAAGATGCTCCATATATTCATTAAGTAAAAACAGATTTTATCTTGAAGATTATTCATAAAGTAGTTATTATTAACCAAATACAGTTCATCTCAAAGCTTAAATGGACTCGTTATTTAGAAATAAGTTCAATGTTTATGTGGTTGACACCGTATTTCTTACATTATCTTAGGAAATGCTCATGTCGATAAAAAACTTTTTATTAGCTTTTTTATGATATTTCTAGTTGACTGTCAGCAGGACTCTCATTCTCCTTCTGATAGCGAAGAATCTATTACAACTGCGTCAGAAAGACTAAGTACAACTATTGAGACTCAAGAAACCAGCATGGATGAAAAAATCGGATTGAAGAACATCAAGTTACATCCTATTCAAGAAATTATGATTCCTATCGTTCAGTTACTGATTTAGTGAATGATTTAATAAATGACTATAATTCCCCATCTTCTCGTCTAGGCATTTCCTACTATAATTTTTCACTAAAGAATCTCACTTTTTAAACGAAATTATCGGCCAATATGCTCCTTCTAGCAATAAAGTTGGAACGGCTGTTCTTTACATCTAATTAATTGAAGAGGGAAAACTTAACTGGAAAAGTCAATTGCCTGCCAGCAATGTTGATTTTGAATCAGGTGCAGAAAAAAATACCCATAGTCCCATTCAGTCTGAATACCAATTAGAAGAGCTGATTGAAAATTTATTAGTGTATTCAAATAACATCGCTTGAAACATTCTGATTAATTATTATCAAAACAATTTTGGAGACTTTAAACGTGATTTGGTTGAAAAATCAGGGGCTAGTCAAAAAACAGAAAGTCTTTATGATCAATATAACTATGCTACTCCTAATACTTTATTAGTTTAACTAAAACAAATTGCCCAAGATAAAGAATATTTACCTCTAGTTAGATACATATCCATTTCTGAAAAAGATCAACACTTTAAGCTTTATATCAAAGGTGGTATGGCTGCTAAATATGGACAACTGGATTATGCCTATCACGGTACAGCTATTTATTTTGAAAATGGACACCCTATCTATGCTCTGGTTCTAATGAAAAGAGAAATTGGGACAGTGGATCAATTTATGGGAAAACTTAACCTTATTATCAATGAGTGGTCTCTCTATTAAATTTCTCCCAATAAATAAAACTATTTTATCAAAAATTACTATGTTGTAATCTCTTTTATTTTTACCAATCAACATTTAAAATTGCGCTTTTCATAACTGTGAACGAAATTTGATGCTTCTTTGATTTTTTTAAATTTCATATCTCAATTGGACTTAAATTGAGATTTCGCTATAATAAAGAATAGTTTATTGACTAGTTTTAACGTTAGTCACACCCATTTTAAGGAGGACAGCCTATGCCTATACATTCAATAAATTGGCAAAAATTTTTTAAAAAACTTGTTTTAGTCATGCTTTTTAGCAATTTATTCAATCAAGCTATTTCAGCCCAAGTTGAAAATTTATCTAAATTACCTGATCTGTCTAGAGATATTAATAAGGCCAAAGAATTCAAGACGGTCGTCATGCCAGATGATTACCCAGAGGAGCTAACCAGCTTTTTTGATAGTTCAATTAGTTCAAGATCCTTCATTGTGGTAGATGTTGAAACAAATCGAATTTTAGCTCAAAGAGGAAGTAATATCCCCTATCCAATTGCTTCTACAACTAAAATTCTTACAGCCTATCTTACTTATAAAGCAATTGAAGATGGGAAAATAAAAATTACAAGTGAAATTGAAGCTCCCAGTGATCTAACTCAAGCACTCTCTGATAACCCTGAGTTAACTAGCACCCCTTTAATAGCTGGTCAAAAATATACTGTAGATGATTTACTTCATGCTTTAATTATGCGTTCAGGGAATGATGCAGCCTCTTTACTGATGCGAGAAATCTATGGTTCAGAAACTGCAGCTGTTCAAGCGATGATCGACCAACTTAATAATTGGGGCTTTGTAGATTTCGATTTATACACAACTTCTGGTGTCCCTAATGAATTTATACCTGAAGATTGGCGTATGGCTGGGTCTCTAGCTAGTAATGAAAACGCAATGTCTGCTCAGGACCTAGCTTTGATGACTCAAAATGTCATTAAAGAATTTCCAGAAATTTTAAATATTTCTTCTGCTAAAACTTATGTTTTCCAGGAAGATGGCGACTTTAGCCAAGTTTTTAATACCCCTAACCCTCTTTTACCTGGTCAATCATTAGGAAGAGAAGGAATTAATGGCCTTAAATCCGGTCTCACAGATGGTGCAGGAGATAGTTTTGTAGCGACAGGCAAGGAAAATGGGCGTGAAATTATTGCCTTATCCATGGGGAACTTTATCCAAGAAGATGGAAGTTATTCTTCTTCTTATGATCAATTAACCTTGATTCTTGATGCTTTAGCTGAACATCCTGATTTATATCAAAATGAAAACTTACCCCTTAATCAAGTCACTCAATCCAAAGTTGAAGAAGAGCTTAATGAAACTTCCATAGATGGTGAAGAAGATAATGAGTCTCAAACCGAACAAGAAAAAAACACTTTAGAAAATCGAAGAGATAATCCAATAACTAACTTTATTAAAAGAATATTTGACAATTTTAGATGATTAAAAAGCAGATCTCCTTTAAAAAGGAAATCTGCTTTTTAAATATTCATTGCTATCGGCTTCTTCTAATTTTCCATCTATCATTTTAAAAAATCGGTCACATTTAGATATTAGCCGCGTGTCATGCGTCACCATAATTGTTGCTTATGCTATTTCCTTAGTCATTTTTGCTAAAAGATCCACTACCTCGAAAGCACGTTCACTATCTAAACTAGCCGTCGGTTCATCAGCTAAGCGGAATTGATCTTTAACTTTTAAAAAGGAATAAGATTCGAGGCTTGTAAAATTAAACCTATTTTATCAAAGCGGCGTTTAGTACGTTCTTTATCACTTAAAGCGGAAAAATCTTCTTTTAAGTAGACTTGACCTTTTGAAGGACTTTGGAGCCCTCCAATAATCGATAATAAAGTACTTTTACCAGAACCAGCTGGGCCAATTATGGCCACAAATTCGCTTGGTTCAATCTCAAAATTAGTCTGTTTCAAAGCTTGAATTGTTTTGTCACCATCTTTAAAACTTTTTCAATATTTTTAATTTCTATGGCTTTCACGTTTATCTCCTAAGATATCGCTTGACTTGGATCAATGCGTACAATTTGTCTAACTGAAAGCAATCCACCTAAAACCGCAAAGACAATCATTAAGACCATTGTAATTCCAATTAATTCCCATGAAAAAGCAAAAGGTACTTTTGCTGGTAAATAAAGGGCTGTTAAAAGAGTAAATATCAAACCGAGCGTGGCTCCTATAACCGCCATTAGTAAAGTTTGGTAGACGACTGAGCTGCCGATAAAAAAGCTTGAAATACCCTGTGCCTTCATGACACCTATACAAGACTGCTATGATCATTGCTAATAACTGCCGCCTTATTAGAAAATAATTTTTGTGAATAAAAAAAACACTTAGTCTCAAATTTGCCTTTAAGTAGTTAATAAAGACAATTTGGGCGATAAGTGTTTAGAATTATAATTTTTTATTTTTTCGATTTATTATTAATATCCGCTAAAATCATTGCAATGAAATCTTCAACCGAAACTGATTCTGAATTTTCTTGACCGTAACGACGAACATTCACATTACCAGATTCAACTTCTTTGTCCCCAATTACTAATTGGTAAGGAACTTTAGAAGTTTGAGCTGAACGAATCTTATAGCCAAGTTTTTCATTACGCAAGTCCATTTCAACGCGAACACCAACATTTCTCAAAGCATGATAGATTTCTTCTACTTTTTCACCATGGGCTGCGAGATTAACTGGTAAAAGAACAACTTGAACTGGAGCTAACCAAGTAGGGAAGGATCCCTTGTACTCTTCAATTAAGTAGGCAACGAATCGTTCCATAGTTGAAACTACACCACGGTGGATAACAACCGGACGATGGTCATTTTGACCATCCTCACCTACATAAGTTAGGTCAAAGCGTTCTGGAAGTAGGAAGTCTAATTGTACTGTGGACATGGTTTCTTCTAAGCCAATAGCTGTTTTGAATTGAACATCTAACTTAGGCCCATAGAAAGCTGCTTCCCCTTCCGCTTCAAAGTAATCCAATTCTAATTCATCCATAGCTTCTTTAAGCATAGCTTGGGCTTTTTCCCACATCTCATCATCATCAAAGTATTTCTTAGTATCCTCAGGATCACGGTATGATAAACGATAACGATAATCTGTAATGCCAAAGTCCTGATATACCTCAGAAATCAACTGTAACACACGCTTAAATTCCTCTTTAATTTGGTCAGGACGAACGAAAATATGCGCATCATTAAGTGTCATTTCACGAACACGCTGCAAGCCTGATAAAGCACCTGATTTTTCATAACGATGCATCATCCCTAATTCTGCAATTCGAATAGGTAGTTCACGATAGGAATGAATATCATCTTTATAAATCATCATATGGTGTGGACAGTTCATCGGTCTTAGAACAAGCATCTCACCGTCACCCATATCCATAGGCGGGAACATATCATCTTGATAATGATCCCAGTGTCCCGAGGTCTTATAAAGATCCGTCTTGGCCATGATTGGAGTGTAAACATGTTGATAACCCAATGAAATTTCCTTATCAGTAATATAGCGTTCGATGGTACGACGGATAGTTGCTCCATTAGGTAGCCAGAAAGGTAAACCTGATCCCGCTTCCGGACTAATCATGAATATGTTCAATTCTTTACCTAATTTACGGTGGTCGCGCTCCTTGGCCTCTTCACGTAATCTTAAGAATTCATTTAGATCTTCTTGTTTAAAGAATGCTGTTCCATAAACCCTTTGCATCATCTTATTATCAGAATTGCCACGCCAATAAGCTCCAGCGAGTGACAAGAGTTTAAAAGTCTTAATCTTACCAGTTGAAGGCACATGAATTCCACGACATAAATCAGTAAAATCTTCTTGCGTATAGACGGTGATAATTTCGTCTTCAGGTAAATCATTGATTAACTCTTGCTTGTAAGGATCATCCTTAAAAATCTCTAAAGCCTCTTGACGCGATACCACTCGCCGTTCAATTGGATAATTGGCTGAAATAATTTTTTTCATTTCCTTTTCAATTTTTGGCAATTCTTCTTCGGTAATTGGATCTGGTTTGTCAGTATCATAATAGAATCCTGAATCAATGGCAGGTCCTACACCAAAGTGAATACCTGGATACAAACGAGTCATAGCATGAGCCATTAAGTGAGCGGTTGAGTGACGCATAATTTGTAAAGCTTCGTCACTTTTATTAGTGATAATCTCAATTGACCCATCCTTTTCAATTGGTCGATTATGGTCAATAATCTCTCCTTCAAATTTACCTGCTAAGGTTGCTTTAGCTAAAGAACGAGAGATAGATTCTGCTACTTGCATGGGTGTGATGCCTGATTGATATTCTCTTACAGCACCATCCGGTAATGTTAAATGAATTGTTGACATATAAGATTCCTCCTCCGTACTACTGAAACTTAAAACAAAACGTCCCATTGGCTATTACTAACCAATGGGACGTGTATTCGACGTGGTTCCACCCAAGTTCATTATCTTTTATAAGATAATCTCATAGAGTTAACGCCTCCGACGTCTCGACTTACAACTCATGCTTGGGTCGAGCATTCAAGAAGGGGTAAAGCTAATTATCATTAAGGTCTTCCAGCAAACGACCTCTCTCTTGAAATGAGGGAATTAAACTTCGTGACTTCTCATTAATTTCTTATCTTGAGTTAAATTCATTAAACCATCAATCTTAAAAAAATGCAAGAATTAGTTTCATAATTGCATTAATCTGCCAATGCCAGTCAAATTAGCTAAAATCCCTAAAAACATAGGAAATAATAAAACAGTTTGCTTTTCCACAAAGAAATACAACCCTGCCACCGTTATTTGAATAATCAGTGCAATAGCAAGGACTAGCAATATAAACCTTTGCTCTTTTTTAAAATCTGTTGATTTGAATCCATCTCTCATACATCGATTTCCTCTCTTTAATAAATTAACGGTTAGATAAGCGGCGATTTTCTCCCGTCAATTGCCATTCCTTAGTTAAAAATTTAATTCTTTCCATGATTCTTGCCGCTTTCGTCACGTCGGAAGCATTACGACTAGAAGCTAAATGAACTTCTAACTCTGCCATTGTGAAGTTGGAAGTGAAAAATGTTGGTAAGGATTCCTTCATCCGATGTTCGAGTATAACCCCTAATAAATCATCTCTTAACCAAGCTGAATTCGATTCCGCCCCAATATCATCAATAATTAGAACTGTTTTCTTCTTAATTTGCTCTAACATCATAAATAATTGATTGTCTTGCCCAATCACAGCCTTCATTTCCATCGTAAAGGTTGGGTAATGAATCATCGATACTTGATAACCCAAACTGGCTAGAGCATTGGCTAAGGCCCCTAATAAATAGGTCTTTCCAACACCAAACGGTCCAGCGATATACATACCTCTGGCTTGACGAATATTCACTTTAATCTCTTCAATAAAAGTTGTGACAGCTTCCATCAACACTAAACGTTGCGGACTGGTTAAGTCGTAATCTTCAAGCCTTGCTTTTTGAACATCTAGAGCCATCATCCGATTATCAATTAAAGCAGCTGTTTTTCTTTGGGCCTGTTGATGTAAATAACTTTGAGTGGGCACATAGGTAACATCTATATAGTTATAGTTGATAAAAAGTTCCGGTGTAAAACCAGGGTTTTGCCCTTCTTTACCTGCTGCCATGGCTTCTTTTTCCATCCGATACTCGTTGAGTTTGGATAGAGAATTCATGATCATTTCTAGTGAAATTTTGTCCTGATTAGCATTGATAAAATCCTTAATAGCAGGATAATTGAGAAGCACTTTTGTCATTTCTTGACTTGAAGCAGATTGGGGTGTTTGATTTTCAAAATCTTTCATCAGCTGTTTGATGGATTGCATCTTAATCTTCCCCCTTATTTAATAAGTTCTCTAGTCGTTTGCGAATTTCTTCTTCTTTTAATTGTGACGAAGGTTTTGCGCCTTTGTCTATAGAGTCATCATCTATCTCCTTTGACAATGCGTTCTTACCATTTGTCTCAACTGGTTTACTGCTAGCATTTTCTTGAGAAGTGGCTTTTGGATTTTGTTGTTCCTTCAACCAACTAGGCACCAACTCTTGATATTTTTTTTTGTTAGTCCAATTGTTCTTTGATGATTGTGCTTTTTGCTTGTCTTTAATTTTACTTTGTTTCTCTTTAAAGAGTCTCTGCTTATGTAAGAACTCCAAGGCCTCTGCAGGATTGGATAGTCCCACTTGTTGCCACTCATTAGCCAATCGATTCGATCTTCCTTTTTCAAAATTGGCGTGCCCTTCCATAACGATTAAATAATAAACTAAAAAGTTCAAGACAGCTTGTGGCAGACGTGATTTCTCAATTAGTTCTTTTAAATAATAATGTTCAGAACTCGTCGCAAATCCGCCTGCTTCTTCTTTAATTTGATTTAAAAATTCACTTGGATTCATTTGCTGACAGATAAGTATAATTTCAATTTCTTGATCGGTAAAGCTTGGATAGTTCGTTCTTAAATCATTTTTCAAATTAGCAAGTTCTTCGTGACTTGCTTTGACTGACTGGTCGACTAATTGATCATAATATTCGCGTTTCTTAAAATACTGATATTTTGCTGCATAAGTTCTTAACAATTCAAGATCAATTTGTTGTGTGACTGGACTTTGAGCGAGTTTAACAACTTGCGCCATAGCTTCCTCATCCAGTTCATAAAACTGACTTAAGCTAGCTATTTGGTTCAAGACAGCTTGGCTTATCAATTCTTTAGCAACTTGTTTACTGGCTAGTATCTGATAAAAGAAAGATAAATCAAATCTATCTTGAAAGTTGTCTTCATCAAGCTCAAAATTTGAGTATTGGTCTTGGAATTGTATGCCTTCGGTCGCTTCAAATAATTCACTACGACGAAAGTTTTCGCTTTTAGCATTGATAACCTCAGCGAAAGGTAAGGTGATTTCGCTTAATGCTGTCTGCCCTAGGTCTTCTTTTTTCCACAGACGAATCAAGCCATAATAAGACTCATCACCTATTTGATTAAAAAGAGCTAATGATAATTGGGGATGTTTAAAAAAATGTTCCACTGACAAAGGCATTTGCATTTCATAGAAAATAGTTTGCCGTGTATAGTCATCATGTGACTTTTCATCTCGATAAGTCCTTATAAGATTCACAGCTTCTAAATGAATGCGTGCTTGATTGAAATCCCCTATACCCATATTAAGAACAGGTAATAATCGAGAGTGCATCGTCCGATAGGTCCAATTAAGTTTTTCTCTCGGTTGGTGAGCCAAAGTTAAATATAAACTGACTGCATCGGCCCCAATAATCGGTTGATAAAGTTGAGTTAAACATTGAAGTTGCTGAAATGATAAAGGAAGGCCTAATTTGACTTGATAAGGTTGATAAGGATTAATCTGTAAGACCATGGTCCTCTTGCTCCGATGATTTTGATTGTAGCGTTAGGGCTTCAAGTTCTTTAATAAACATTTCACGTGATTGGAATTCACGGTATACCGAAGCAAAACGAATATAGGCCACTTCATCTAATTCCATTAATAAAGGCATTACAAATTCACCGATATCTTTACTAGCAATTTCTTGTTCACAAATTTCTCGAATTTTATTTTCAACGTGACCGACCACTTCTTCCATTTGCTCACGACTAATCGGTCGTTTTTCTGCCGCTCTAACAATACCACGCAAGAGTTTATCACGATTAAACTCTTCACGTGTTCCATCACGTTTAACTACTAATAAAGGTGTTCTCTCAATACGTTCATAAGTATTAAAACGAAAACCACAAGTCATACACTCTCTTCTACGTCGGATAGATGCACCATCTTCTGCGGGTCGGGAATCAATTACTTTGGATTGTTGCTGATGACACTTTGGACATTCCATCAAAGCTCCCCCTTTCTATATAAATATATTAAAGTAATTCCTAATTCTATTATAGCTTATTTAATAAGTCTTGTAATGCTTGATTAACTTGTTCAGCAACTGTCTCTTTGTCAAACTCAGTATCAATGACAAAATCAGCTTGCTCAATTTTTTCGATAGTGGGGATTTGACTAGAAATTTTTCTTTGAGCCATTTCTAGATCGATTTGATCTCTTTGAGTCAAGCGTTCTAATTGCTTATGATAAGGCGCATAGATCACCCACACCTGATCAAAGAAAGCTTGCCAACCCACTTCATATAACAAGGGCACTTCAACGAATACCAATGGTTCAGATAACGTTTTAATTTGACGTCTTAGCTCTTCAAGAATCAAAGGGTGTAAAATTTGATTAAGGGCTTCTAAAGCTTGAGAATCATTGAAGACTATTGCCGATAAAAGTGGACGGTTTAAATGACCTGAGCCCAATAGGATTTTTTCAGAAAATCTTTCAACCAGTCTATTTAATCCCTTACTACCAGGCTTAACTACTTTCCTTGCAATTAGATCCGTATCAATAACTGGATAGTTTAAATTTTTAATTATTTGAGCCACAGTTGATTTACCGGTTGCTATTCCTCCTGTTAATGCTATCAAAAACGTCATACTATACCTCCTGTTTAGTCGATCATGTTTGTTTTTACTAAGTAAAATATCTCTGACACCTTGGACAGTAATGTGTGCCTCGTTGAGCCAACTGAGTTTTTTCTACGGTAGTATTACAACGAAAACAAGGCTGTCCCTTGCGCCCATACACTTGCAATTGTTGTTGAAATTCTCCTGCTTGTCCTAAACTGTTGCGGTAAGTTCGAACGGATGAGCCTCCTGCCTTGACCGCTTCATCAATCACCTCAATGATTGATTGATGTAGATCTTGCATATTACTTAGTGGAACAGACCTGGCCAAACTAGCTGGATGGATTCCTGCTCTAAATAAGGATTCATCAACATAAATATTTCCTAAACCTGCCACTGTTTTTTGATCTAAGAGAACAGGTTTAATCATACGATTAATTTTGGATAGGTCTTTTTGAAAACTTGCTAAATCAAACTCATTTTCTGTGGGTTCTGGACCTAAGTCCTTGGCGAGAAAATAATTTTCTAGCTCATTTTTCGCTATTACTTCAATCCGACCAAACTTTCTAACGTCATGATAGTTCAATAAAGTTTCATCAGTGAACATAAATTCGACATGAGTGTGCTTATCTTTTTGATAGGATGTCAATTGATCTTGAGGAGTGTATTGATATTTACCTTCCATTCGCAAATGCGAAATCATAACCTTATCGCTAAGAATAAATATTAAATATTTTCCTCTTCGTTTGACTTCAATGATTTGTTGGTCGATTAACTGATTAGCAAACAATTTTACTTCTTCAGCATTTTCAGCCCCTACTATTCTAGGCCAATAAACATTTACTTTTTTTATGGTCTTTCCTTGAACCAACTGATTCAATCCAATCATGACAGCATTTACTTCTGGTAATTCTGGCATTTAACCCACTCCTAAACTGAAATCTATTTTTATTTTATCATGAAAGAAGAACTTTGTCGGTTATGTCGAATAGTAAAGATGATATCGTCTTATTTTAAAAACCACCTAGGATTAGGTGGTTCAAAAATTTATCTAGCTTCTAAAATAGCAACATCCCTACCTGAAAGATCACTTTCAATATAGCCTGAAGCAAGATATTTTTCAATTACTTGTTTTTCTTCTGATTGACCTTCTAAAATTGAGCGATTAAAAACAACATAATCAATAGTAAGGTCTACTTCTCGATTATTATGATAGAAAAGATCATAAAGTTCTGAATTTTTTGATAAAGGTGTCGTATATGAGGATACCGTCACAACTCTACTATTTTTTGGTATTTTAGCTAAGGTCTTTTGAATCGATTGATAAAATTCAGTGTCGTTTTGATAGGATTGATAATCATACTTTCTAGGGCCTATCATTGTTACAAAAAACGAAAGGCTTGCTAATATTGATAAGGTGATGAAAAAGCTAGATAATTGTTCAAATGAGATTTTTTTGGTTCGAAACAGATACACTTTTCTTCTTTGCCAATGTTCAATGGTTATGATAGACATAAAAAGAATAAGCGTGCTCGACCCAAAGTGATATTGTTTAAATAAGTCGACTTGATAAGGCCAGTCACTGACAAGATTGATGACCAAAAGGGGTAACAATAAAATATACGGGCGCCATGAAACTTGTAGCAAGGGTAAGAAGGCCTGGCTTGCAAAAATAATCAAGAGATACTTTAACTTTTCATAAGTAAAAATACTTGCTAATGTGAATGCGGGGTTTTTTATGGCATTAAAGACCGCATGGATTAAACCCTCTTGGTCTGTCAGCATAAAATTGGCAAAGCGACTAGTCATTGCCCCAGTGCCAAAGTGTCTTAACCAAGTAATAGCAAAGAAAAAATAAGCTATTGGTATAATAATCTGAAGCCCCAGTATTACTTTTTTTACTTTAGACGTTTGGGGCCAAAGATTTTGTAATAAAAAGAAAGCCCCGATACTTATTACATAAACAATCGCATCTTCTTTGACTGCTAATAATAATAGGGTTGCTACCGCCATCTTCCAGCTCGATTGACTGAGGTCGGCATAAATTAACCATAAAACTAATGGTGCTAAAAAACAATTTTCATGATAGTCATAGAATTGACCACTAGTCAATGATGGCATCCATAAATAGAGCAAAAGAAAGACAATTCGATACTTCACACTCCACTTTAACTGATTAAGTATTAAATATAAAGGTATGACTCCTGACATTACAATGAGAACTTGAAGCGCTTGAATAGTCAAAGGACTCGGTAATAGACAATAAACAGGCAGAATTAAATAATGAATAGGAGAGAGATGCACTGCAAAATGTGACAACTTTTCTCCTCTTTCTAAAGTTGTAATAGGCCCCATCCCATTCGCCATACTCTCAAACATCTGCGAAAAAATGCCCATATCATAAGTCGGTGAAGCATAGACTAAAACTCTAGCAATTACCCATAAGCCAACTGTTGATGCATACAATATAATGGACAGAAAGAATATTGCCCATAAACTCCCTGACCTCATTCTTAAATTTAATCGTTCCAGAAGACTTCCACGAGTTAAGAAGTAAGCTAAAATAGCACTTAAAATAAATAAGATTAATAATTTTTTATCCATTGATGAACTATTTGTTACAAATGTTTCTTCATTCAAAAAAACAGCCAGATAAATGAAGCGTATCGCTAAGATAAAAGCTCCTCCCAATACAATGAATTGTTTCTTAAGTCTATTGAAAAAGAGATAGCAATAGTAGGTCATTAAAAGAAAAAACACACCCAAGACGATTACTAAGGATGAGTTTTGCCATGTAAAGAATAGACAAAATATTACTAAGACAATAGTAAAAAATTCTCCTCTTAAATCTTCTCTTGAAAAATGAAAATCGCCCGCTAATAAAAGTGAAAAAACTAAAACAAGCATACTTAAAAAAGAAAATATGGACACTTGATTATCCAGAATGACCAAAACATTGAGTTCAGGACACATCATAATGTTTAAAATCGCCGTTATTAGATAAGCTGATAGAAAGTGAAAGCCAAGTGACCAAGAAATAATTAAAGATTTTTTCTGACTCATCTTGAAATTTACTCCTCTACTTTAATGTCATTCGTTGGGTCTTTTGTAATTTTGAACCTTTCAACCTGCTGGTCAGTAGGAGACTTTTTGGCTGAGCGACCAATTTGTCGTTTATTTAACGACTCACCATTTAGATGAAACATTAAGAACTTGCCGTACTTTTGCTCTAGAAGAGCCCAAGCAATTAAACTTAAGGCAGACAAACTAGTAATGCATGCTCCCAATAAAAGGCCTCTCGGCTGAAAGATCATTTCAAGTTGATGTTCGCCAGCTTCTACTTGAAAGGCCAAAAGAGAATCCCATATTTTTTCGTCTTCTACAAGTTCTCCATCGACCTTCACTTGCCATCCTTGGTCGTACGGAATAGAAGTAAACACCCAAGGGCTATCTTTAATTGTAATCGAACCTCTCACATAGTTGGAGCCCCACTCTTCTATTTGTATGGCCTCTGACTGCCGGTCTTCGATTATTTGGTTAACCTTATTTTGATCCATTTGGTAAATCTTCAGATCTGTCAAATTGAATTGTCGGTCAGCCTTAATAATGATCTCCAACTCTTGTTCTTGACCTTTGGCTTGATGGGCAATATTAAAGACTTGATTGGCTCCGAATTTAGAGCGATAATCGTAATTCTGTCCATTTAATAAAATGTCGACTTCTCCCTTATAGGTTGATAAACTGCGCGGAATATCGACAAAGTAGGAATCATCAGTAGTTGGCGTAAAAATCAACTTCATTGAACCATCCAGTGTATTATCTTCACGAGAAAAGATTTGACCTCCTGATTGTGTCGCTCCATGAATTAAGTTGGTTAAAGTCACCTCGGTCTCAACCAGTTTGAAAATTTCTGTATCATCTGATAGGAGAGCTTGAGCAATCGCATTTTGGTTAGCGATCGGTCGGTTTTCAATTAAATTCAATTGAGCTAACTGATTACTTACTCCAAAAGCAATCGGCAATGTTTTAGGAGTTTGGAAAATGGTAAATCGATCGGTTTCATCTACCTTATTCGCCTCATTAGTAATATCTAGGCGTGTCACATCCGTTGGAAAAATATAAGTCTGATCAATAACAGCTTGATCATCACTTGAAAAGGGTTCATTATTTACAAAATACTTCACTCCGAATAGAGCATCAGTTAAAGGAGTACCATAATAATAAATAGATGCATCAATCGCTGAATTTCCTAGTTCTTCGAACAAATCTCGTGTAGAGCCTTCTAAACTAGAGGTGAAGGTTGTCATTCCAGGATAACTAAAAGTCATCGGATCATTTTTAGACCGATAGAATGTTTTAGAGATACGGTAAAAATCGCTTTTGTCTGGACGAATTTTATCAATAGATTCGTCAATGACATCCAGTGCATTTTCAAATTTAAAAGCATTGTTATGATTTAGTCTTCCCTGGGAAAGATAGGCATTGGCACTTAACTCTCCAAAACTTAATAATAAAACTAGCAGCCATTTAAAGTGAGGCTGTTTTACTAAATAAAGAACCAACCACATTAGCCCAAAAATAAAGGCGGAAGCTTGTCTTTGTTCAGGAGTCAGGAAAGAATATTCCTTGACCATCACTACAGACTGAATTAAGAGGGCAATAGCTATTCCAATGAAAACTTCCTGGCTTTCAATCACTTTATCCTTGAGTCCTTGATAAGCTAATAAAATAAGGAAAAAGACTAGAATCCAAGAAAAACGATAGAAAAAGCCTGCTGGATTTTGTCCCATATGCCAAATCTTGCTAGTGAATTCATGGGTCATAGAAAAGAAGAAGATAGTTAAAACAGTAGCGCTCGCCCATTTATGGCTGGTTTTAATTGTTTTCGATAGGAAATAACTGATTACCCCCACCATAGCTAAGGACCCAACATATATGTTGGGTAAGTTCGGTCCCGCAGACCATGACTCATTATCAAAAGCCCCTATCATTAACTTAGCAAAGATATCTAATGGATTTATTTGTAATTCCCAATCAAAAGATAGAGTCGATTCCAAAGCAGCTTTTGAAAAGAGTAAGTTATAAATGTTAGGCACTAATAATAGAGCTGACAGTCCAATTCCTATTAGAGAAAACATACCTAAGCGAACAACATTTTGTCCTAAAAATTTAAAATAATGGTCTTTATGTACTTGGTAATATTGAACAAACAAATAATAAAAACTATAGAATAAAATAAACAAGCAAATCATATAGCCCATATAATATTGAATGATCATAGTCGAAGCCAAAAGAAAAATGTAGGTGTAAGGCTTTTTACCATCCAGTACATTTTCTAGCGCTACAAGTAGCAGAGGCATTAGCCATAATGCATCCATAAAAATAGGTGTCATTTGATAAGACACAGCGAAACCATTCAAGGCATAGGTGGTAGCCAAAATCAAAGTCAAATAAGGTCTTTTTTGGCCACCATGGCGTTTAATAAGATAATAAGCCATAGATAAGCCCATAGCCCCATACCGCAACCATACCGATAAAAATATAGCATAGGTTATCCATTTCATGGGTAAAATTAAATAAAATATATTGAAAGGACTCATTAAGTAATAAGCCCAAGCCCCAATCATATTTCCTCCAATTGATTTGGTAAAAGAATAAAACAAAGCGCCAAAATCACCTGAATAAAAAGAATTTCGCATAAATATATATAAATCAATAAATTGCTGATTAAAGTCGATAGCTAAGAAAGACTTTTCTCCAAAAGGAAAGAAATCATTAATAAACCACCCTACCAGCATTAAGGCCAAAGGAGCCAAGCCGCTCATTCCATAAATCCATGTTTTTTTCTTCATTCCTGGTCCCCCTTCTTAATATTGCTTTCTTCAATAATATAATGAGGCCTTCCCTTTACCTCATAGAATATTTTACCAATATATTCACCTAAAACCCCAATGGAGACTAATTGAACGCCTCCAAAAAATACAATTGTAAAAATAGTGGTGAAGTAACCTGATACTGCTTGACTCGGATCACTAAAGTAGTTAAAAAGTAACCATATAATATAGAGTCCGGCAATTGCAATACAAGTTAAACCTAAGCCAAAAATCATTCTTAAGGGATGATTAGAAAAGGATAGGATTCCATCTAAAGCGTAGTTTAAAGACTTTTTGAATGACCATTTTGTTTGTCCTGCTTGTCGTAATTCATTTTCATATTCAATGACCGTTTCCTTAAAACCTATCCAAGAAAATAATCCTTTAGAAAAACGATTATACTCTCTTAATGAGGTAATAGCATTAATGGCTGGCCGTGATAACAGACGAAAATCCGAAACACCATCCGTCAATTCGACATCCATCATGGTGTTGGCAACTTTATAAAAGATTTTTGCAAAAAAACTGGTTGTTTTTCGTTCGCCATCTCGACTTCGCTTGGCATTCACCACATCATAGCCTTCTTGATATTTAGCAATCATTTCTTTAATTAAATATGGCGGATTTTGTAAATCTCCATCCATAATAATAACTGCTTCGCCACTGGCATGATCAAAGCCCGCTAACATTCCAGCCTCCTTACCAAAATTGCGACTAAATGAAAGGTATTTAACTCGCTCATCTTGTTCAGCAATTTTTCGCATCAATTCTAAGGTGTGATCGGAGGAGCCATCATTCACATAAAGTAATTCAAATTCGAACTCAACCATTGTTTTCAATTCTTTACTTAAAACTTGGTGAGTCTTTTCGATCATTTCTTCTTCATTATAAAAGGGAATCAAAATTGTTATTTTCAATGTAGGTCTGCCTCCCCTTCAAAATAAATTTTACGTGTCACGAAATTAAAAATCATCACAACAATACCGATCAGTACCTTAGAAATCATTACATCCCACTTGAGCCAATCTACAAAGATCACCAAGCCGATTAGGGTGATTAGCAATCCGATAACACTTAAAATGAAAAAAGCCAGGAATTCTTTATGTCGTTCTCCTGCTTCAAACTTACTTTTAAAAACAAATTTCATAGACAGGTAATAGTTATAAAAGGTAGCTACTACAAAAGCAATGGTTGCGGCAATATGGTGATTAACACCAAATTGATAATTAAGCAAATAGAGGATCCCCATATCTAGTAGGGTCGCTGTCCCTCCAACAAAAACAAAACGAGTGATTTGCTTCATTAATTTTATCATAATTTCCGTCCTTTTCTTTTATGTACACCAATTATTATATACTAAGAGGGGGGGACTTTCATCCTAGCTTAGAAGCTTCAAGCTATTTTAAAGATTTTGTCTTAATAAGGACACAAAAAAGACGATTGAATTTCTGATATGCCCCCTGTCAAGTAGACAGATAAAATATCATTCAAACAATCGTCTATTGTTGTCACATCTTAAAAGATACAGTTTTTAAAGATTTTAAGCTAAAAATGCTAAAAGATTTGAAATTAGTATTCCAATAAATGTTCCCGTACTTACACCTATTAAGGCCATTAATACAGCAATAGGCACTAAAGATTGAGAATAAGCCGCTGCTAAAACTGGTGCAGATGCTACTCCACCTATATTAGCTAATGAAGCCACCCCACATGTGAATAAATCCAACTTAAAAAGCTTAGCTATAATTAACATTAATATGCCGTGAACTAACAAAATAACAAAACCAGTTAAAATATAAGCTGGGGCTTGGGTTAATTCGGCAAAATTTGAAGTAGCTGCAATTAAACCAATTAATAAATATAACAAAACATTAGATAGCTGTGGGGCACCCGGAATCTTACCTAAAGGTGTCATAGCGCACGCTAAACCAATAAAAGTAACGATAATGATTGTCCAGCCTGTTTCAAAGTTACCAGGTAAGTAGCCAGCTATCGTTTGTGCTAGGGCAGTAAAACTAAAAGCTAAACCTAATAACAGTAGAATATGATGATGCTCAATGGCTGTGCTAATTTTATCAAATTTAATAGTTAAATTTTCATTCACTTTATCTATGACAGAGGTGTCAGCCTTGGTCCATTTATTAAACTTTTTAGCAAAAGGTACCATAGCTAACAAGAACATTATCCACATTGAATAATCAATCGAATCAATCAAAAGAGTGTATCCCATACTTTCACTATTAAGATTTAATGATTCCATAACAGCAGACATATTTTGGACGCCACCTACCCAACTACCTGCTAAGGCACCAAGCGTGAGCGGAGCATCCGGCGATAGGATGCCTTTGAACAGGGTGAAAGCGATTACAAAACCTATTGTAATCGTGATTGTTGCTGAGAAAAATGATAGGATCATTTTCCAGCCTAACTTGGCAATATCTCTTAAATCAGCTCTTAGAAGCATTAGAAAGATCATAGCTGGAAGAATAGCATCCTTAATCGCTCCCCTTGCACCCAAGACTTCCTCCCCTTGCCAAAAACCAAAGGTTGAAAATAACATCGTTCCAAAATAAACTATTATCAGTGCTGGTACATAAGTAAAGAACTTCGAATCCTTATACTTGCTTTCAAGCCAAACCATTACACCTATGAAAAGTAACATGAAGGCGATAAAGTGAAATCCATTCGTAATCATAAAAAACCTCCTTTTATTTTACCACTGTTTGATAACGCTTTCAAAGTGGCTAGTTTTATTTTATATTAATTTTAAAAGTGCGTCAATGAAAAATTTAAGTTTCTCAATATAACAAAAATTAGTAAACTTTTACATATGATAAATCAAAAACTCACAAGTTAAATTCTTAAGAATTTTCAAGTTCTAAGACATTTTGTTGTGAGTTTATTTCTATTTATTTAAGCTCTAACCAAGAATCTCCATAATGATAGTCTACTTTTAGTGGAACACTCAAATCAGCAGCCTCCTCCATCACTTGTGGAACTATTTTTTCTAAGATCGACATTTCTTCTTCTGGTCCTTCAAGGATCAATTCGTCATGTATCTGTAAAATCATGCGTGATTGAAGGTCTTCCTCTTTCAAGCGCTGATCTAAATTAACCATGGCAACTTTAATAATATCAGCCGCACTTCCTTGAATTGGCGAGTTCATAGCAGTTCGTTCTGCAAAGGAACGAACATTAAAATTGGTAGCGTGAATATCCGGTAAATAACGTCGGCGATTGAAGAGTGTTTTTACATAGCCTCTTTCTTTAGCTTCTTCCACAATCGTTTCCATAAATGTTTTGATGCCCGGAAACATTTCAAAGTAACGATCAATAAAAGCCTTGGCTTTTTTACGGGTAATGTTTAAATTTTGTGATAAACCATAATCAGAAATTCCATATACTATTCCAAAGTTAACTGCCTTGGCTTGGCGACGGTGGTCTGCACCTACTGCCTGATCATCTTCTAGGTTAAAGACTCTTCTAGCCGTAGCAGAGTGGATATCTTCATTATTTCTAAACGCTTCTTGCATGTGTTGATCTTGCGAAATATGAGCTAAAACGCGTAATTCAATTTGTGAATAATCCGCCCCAAATAACTTCCAGCCCTTCTTGCTTGGTACAAAAGCTTGACGCACTAGCCGTCCTTCTTCGATTCGGATTGGTATGTTTTGTAAGTTAGGATCAGTGGATGAAAGACGTCCTGTTTGAGTTAAAGTTTGGACAAAGCGTGTGTGAATCTTACCATCTTCTTTAATATAGGGTGGAAGCCCTGCTAAATAGGTCGACTGTAATTTTGCAATCTGTCGATAGGCTAAAATAGCTGGGACAATAGGATGCTTGTCTTTCAACTTTTCCAAAACATCAGCTGCTGTAGAATACCCGGTTTTAGTTTTCTTGATAATAGGCAAGCCTAAATCTTCAAAAAGAACAATACCCAATTGTTTAGGAGAATTCACATTGAAAGTTGAGCCAGCCATGTTATGAATTTCTTCTTCCATTTTTTGCATACGAATTAGAACTTGCTCATTTTTTTCATCTAAAGTTGAACGATCAACCTTTATGCCACCGATTTCAATCTTGGCTAAGGTTTGAGCCAAAGGTAACTCTATTTCATGATAGAGGTCTGTCATCTCTAGTTCTTCTAAACGATTTTCTAATGGTTGTTGAACTGCTTTTAGAGTTTGTAATTTATTGGCTAAATGTTGGTAAAACTGATCCTTATTTTCAGGTAAAGCTCTTTTTGCTCCCTTACCATAGATCGTTTCATCGTATTGCACTGTCACTGGCAGATTTAAAAGATTAGCCACATCCGCAAGTTCTTGGTTGTTTTTTGTATCAATTAAATAAGTGGCAATCAAAACATCCATCATTATGCCATTAATTTGTGTATCGTAACGGGAAGCTATGACCGCTTCACGTTTATAATCAAAAAAGATTTTTTGCTTGTCTTCGTTAGTTAACCACTCTTTAAAAACTTGACTGCTAAAAGCTAAGTCTTCAGGAAGGATGTACAATTGATTCTGTTTAAAGTCTAACCAAGCGACCGCTTTAATAGGGGCAAAGTGATAATTGTCCTGTAAGATTTCACTGTAATACACTGCTTGATCAGGTAAGATAGTGGGTTCAATCCGGTCTGCTGAATCGATTACTTGGATGGAAATTTCAGGTAAATCTTCTGCTGCTTGATTAATCGTACTCGACTCCCCTTGCTCAACTTGCAAGTCTTTCAAGAAGGATTGAAAGTCCATTTGACGATAGAACTCAGCTAAAGCTTGATAATCTGGTTGGGGCAAAAGAGTCTCCTCAATTGTCAATTCTATCGGTGCATCATGAAGAATACGAGCTAAATCTTTACTCATCCTTGCATTAGCTTCATCATTAATAATGTTTTCTTTCATTTTAGAAGCTTTTAACTCATCTAAGCGATCATACATGGCTTCTACTGAACCAAACTGATGAAGTAATTTAAGTGCTGTCTTCTCACCCACTCTAGTAATACCTGGGTAATTATCAGATGAATCCCCCATAAGACCTTTCATGTCAATAATTTGTAAAGGCTCAATCCCCCATTTTTCTTGGATTGATTGAGGGGTGTATGCTTCTAGGTCAGAAACACCTTTACGCGTAATATACACAGTTGTTTTATCACTGGCTAATTGAGTTAAATCTTTATCTCCAGATAGGACAATAACTTGATCTGCTTGGTTTGCTTGATAAGCAAGAGTTCCTATAATATCATCCGCTTCATAATTACTTAAAGAATAATGTTTAATCCCATAGGCTTCTAACAGCACACGAAAATATGGCATCTGCTCTTTGAATTCAGTAGGTGTCTTTTGGCGTCCACTTTTATAGTCTTGATATTTTTCTGTCCGAAAAGTGCCACCACTCTTATCAAATGCCACTAAAACATGGGTTGGCTTAAATTGACTCAAGACATTATCTAACATTCTCTTAAAAGTGAAAAGAGCATTAGTATGAAGACCTGATCGATTTTTAAAACGTTCAATATCAAGGATTGAAAAGAAAGAACGAAAGGCTAAACTCGATCCATCAATTAAAAGTATGGTACGTTTTGACATTATGTCACTCCTTTATTTATGCAAAAAGCCAACGAATTCGCTGGCTTTAAGAATCAAATTACATTATAAATTTTTTACATGAAGACTCGCATAGGCTGTTTCAAATTGACGAGCTAAATGGTCGATATCTCCCGCTCCCATGAATAAAAGGACTTCATCTTTGTAATCCATAAGCGGTGAAAGATGATCTTTCGAAATAATTTCAACTTTTTCATTAATCATTCTAGCTAAATCTTCAATTTTGACATCACCTGATTGTTCTCTAGCTGAAGTAAAAATATCAACTAAATGAACATGATCTGCAATTGATAAAGCTTCAGCAAATTCATTAAGCAAAGCTACGGTACGACTGAAAGTATGGGGTTGAAAGATTGCTACTACCCGTCGATTAGGATATTTTTGTTGAGCCGCATCAATTGTTGCTTTTATCTCACTTGGATGGTGGGCATAGTCATCAATAATAATTAAATCTTCAACTTGTCTTACTGAAAAACGACGCTTTACCCCCTGAAAGCTTGCCATTTGTTCAGCAATGTCTTTAGCCTTAAATCCTTCTAAATAGAGTAAGGTAATAACCGCTAAGGCATTTAAAATATTATGCTCGCCATAAGCAGGAAGGTGAAAGTGTCCAAATTTTTCTCCTTTAATATATACGTCAAAATCAGAGCCTTTTGGCGTACGTTGAATATTATCAGTATAAAACTCTTGGTTATCATTGAGGCCATAGCGATAGACAGGAACATTTGATTGCAATTTAGATAAAAATGGGTCATCCCCCCAAGCGATAATTCCTTTTTTTGCTTGGTGGCTAAAGTCATTAAAGGCCGAAAAGACATCTTCAATGGATTGATAATAGTCTGGATGGTCGAAATCAATATTGGTGATAATCGCATAATCAGGTTGATAGGCCATGAAATGACGGCGATATTCACAAGCCTCTAAGGCAAAGTAGGTAGATTCTTCATCGCCAAAACCCGTACCATCACCAATGAGATAAGAAAGAGGAGCTAGTTTTTTTAAAGTATGGGCCAGCAAACCAGTCGTAGAAGTCTTACCGTGTGAACCTGTGACAGCAATTGAAGTGTATTGTTTTAATAAGTCACCAATAAAGGTATGGTAGCGATAAATAGGTAGACCTAATTCTCTCGCTTTCACTAACTCAGGGTGTTCATCATTAAATGCATTGCCTGCTATAATCGTTTGCCTCGCTTGGATATTATCGGCTGAAAATTCTAGAATTTTGATGGATTGATTTTCTAATTCTTGTTGTGTAAAGAAATAAGTAGCTACATCACTACCTTGTACATGGTATCCTTCACCATGTAAAACCAAAGCAAGGGCAGACATACCAGAGCCTTTTATTCCCACAAAGTGATAAACAGTATTTTTATCTAACATTATTCATTATCCTCCTTAGTAAACAAGAGAAAGGATTGCTTGTCTTTCACTAAACGTTTGAGTATCTGACGGTCAACTTTTTTCATAGTCCAACACTCTTGCTGCCCTTCTTGCATCCGTTGAACAGCTTTCAAGGAATGATCAATATTGGCTAAACGTTCTTCTATTACTTGATTGCCTTGTTTAGTTTTTTCTCTTTCGCTTGTAGACAATGAGTTATTATAATCCTTTTGCAATTTGTTTTCCATATTATTCCTACGATAATCTTTATTATGCAAGAAAGGAATATCATAAGCATAAGAAAACTTTGTCTCATTTGGCTCATTTTCAAACTGTTCATCTAAAGTTTTCTTGCTTTGCATGGCTTGACTAGCTTTTTCAAGTCGGTAATGCTTTGCTTCCCGTCCATAAGCTGTTTGATAAGAGGATGATAGTGGTTTGTCTGAAAAGCTTTCTAATATTCCTGAACCGGATTCAAACCACCGATCAGAAGGTCTATCTGACATTCTATTAGATTCTATCTTCTTTTGAACCTTTTTAAAAGCGGGCTCTTCTAAAGCGTGTTCAGAACTACGATGACTCCCCATACCAAGATGAAATTTTCTTTTCTTGTTTCCAGCTAAGTGATGACCTTTTTTGAAAGCTGGACCTTTATATTCAGAAGTCATAGCGATCTCCTTTGTGATTTTTCTCTAAATTAATAGCTTTGAATTACTTCTGCTAAACTTGTTCCTACTTCAAAATGATTCGGCAATACCCAGATGCCTGGATCATTTTGAATATCTTCTAAACCAAGCTCTCGGGTAGAACAAATCATACCTCTAGAAGGAACGCCTCGTAATTCACCAGGCCATATAATTGCGCCCGAAGGCATCACTGCACCTGATTTGGCCACTAAAACTTTTTGACCCTGCGCAATATTAGCTGCTCCACAAACAATTTGTAAGACTTCATCTTCGCTCACTCGTGTTTGAGTAATATTTAAATGGTCAGAATCTTCGTGAGCTTGACATTCTTCAACGAATCCAACCACAAATTTTTCTTCTCGATCGATTTCGACCTCTAAATCAAAGCCTGCCTCTTTAATGAGGTTTTTAACCAGCATTTCTTGTTCTTTATTTAATTTAACAAGACCTTGACCCTCCACTTTAAAATGCTTAGATAAACGATGAATATTAATACCCATCACTTGATCATTTGTCCGATCTCTAATTATGGTAACATCCCCTTTGCGTTCGTAGCTAAGATGATCTTCATCCGTTATTCCATTAGTTAAAAGAAGCACATCGCCAATTCCTTCTTTATTATAAAATGCTAAACTTTTCATTTAATTGCTCCTTTTATGATTTAATAATCGTTTCATAAGTCGTGCGATCAAAATTACGTACTAAATGCAAGAGCATTGCTTTGGCTGCTTCATAATCTGAGATAGTAAATAAAGTTTGATGGCCGTGAATATAACGTGCTGGAACTCCAATCACTGCACTAGGAACACCCTTATTCATAGTATGAGCAGCTCCAGCATCAGTACCACCTTTAGAGAAGAAACATTGGTAGGGAATATTATGGGTGCTTGCAGTATCTTCAATATACTCGCGCAAGCCCTTGTGAGTAATCATACCAGGATCTTGGATTCTCAGTAAGAACCCTCCACCTAATTGCCCTTCACTTTGAGTCGCTTTTTCAATATCATTTGCTGGTGAACAGTCCACCGCTACAAAAAGATCCGGTTGGAATTCATGAACGCCCCCTCTAATACCTCTTAAACCAACTTCTTCTTGAACACTTGCTCCAATAATTAATTCATTATTGAGTTCTTCATTTTGAATTTCACGAAGCGTTTCTAATACAACTGTACATCCATAACGGTTATCCCATGCTTTAGACAGAATTGATTTACCGTTTGCTGTCTTAATAGTTTCCACTTGGGGTACAATTGGATCGCCTAATCTCACTCCAAATTCTTCTGCTTCTTCCTTAGAAGTAAATCCTGCATCAAAAAGAATAGAATCAGCCTTAAGCTGTGATTTAGCGCCTTTTTCTCTTAAGAGATGAGGAGGAACTGCTCCAGATACAACCGGATAATCGCCTTTTTTAGTTTGCAACGTAAAGCGTTGGGCTGAAATCACATAAGGGTTCCATCCACCAATTGGGACTACTCTGAAAAGGCCTCGATCGGTAATTTCACGAACCATAAAGCCCACTTCATCCATATGCGCTGCCACCATTAAACGAGGTGCTCCCTCTTTCTTACTATGTTTGATACCAAAGATATTTCCTAAACTAGACTGATGTATTTCATCAACAAGCGGAGACATTTCTTGATGCATGAAGTCTCTAACACGTTTTTCGTGACCTGAGATTCCTTGTAATTCAGTTAACTTTTTTATTAAGGCAAAAGTTTGATCGTTCATAAAATTTGTGGCTAAGCCACACCCTCCTCATCTTTATTTGACTTATTATTCTCCTTTTATTCTGTCACAAAAATACTTTAAAAGCAATTGGCGTACAAGTTTGAAAAGTATTCTTTAAATAAAATTTATGGTATGATCAAGATAAGTTTCAAAAGCGATAAGAAATTAGATTACTTATCACAAATAGGAGGAAAGATATGTCTCAAAACAAAAATTACAGCTTACTAGGAACAATTGTGTTGATATCTGGAATTGTTATTGGTGCTGCAGGTACGCTATTATATAAGGAAAATCGCCCCTTAAACGCTGGTAAGGTATTAGAAAGTATTCGTGAAGCCTTCGCGCTTGAAGGAGAAATCACAGGTTCTTGGATCGATTATGACCCTATTGAATATACTACCTACAATTCCCGTCCATTGGTATACACAGGAGGCATCTCACGTAAGGAAAATGACCAGATCGTTCACTACCACTTTGTTGCAGATATCTATACTGGAGAAATTTTAAATACCTTCGAAGCTTAACTTACATACATTTTCTAAGCACTTTAAGGTGCTTTTTCTTATGTTCAAATTTTACTAATCCATTTATACTTTTAAAATAATCTATATATTATTATTTATAATCAAAAATAAAAGCTGTTGACCTAAAAGATTAGCATGTTAGAATAAAGAGTATCACTTTAATGAAAGGAGCGAGGTTATGTACCATGATAGTGAAGAATGGCAAATAACCCCATTGAGCGGAAACACTGGTCAAGCTTATATGGGCGTCAGTAAAGACGAAAAAGTCTTTTTTAAACGTAACACCTCGCCCTTTATCGCTGCTTTAGCTGCTGAAGGTATTACCCCTAAACTAAAATGGACTCAAAGAACTTATACGGGAGACATATTAACTGCTCAAGAATGGGAGGAGGGTCAATTATTAAATAAACAGGATATGGCTAACCAAGAAGTCATTGGTTTGATCCGCTCTATCCACCAAAACGATTCTCTTTTGAATCTACTCAAACGCGCAAAAGCTCAGGAGTCGTCTCCTCTAGATTTAATAAAGGATTATTATCAAGGTCTACCCCATTCATTAAAGTTTCACAGCTATTTTAATCATATTATCCAGCAGATGGAGCACATGATTGATCGAGATTTTTTAGAGATAGACTACTGCATCTGTCACGGAGATCTTAATCATAATAACTTTTTGTTAACAAATGACCAACATTTATACTTAGTCGATTGGGATAATGTTAAAATTGCTGATCCACTATTTGATATCTGCTATCTACTTTGTCATTATTTTTCACCTACAGAATGGATGCAATGGTTTAATCTCTATGAATTTCCTATTACTGACTCCTTTCAAAAACGGGTAAAATGGTACAGTCTCCTAGCTTGCCTTAATCTGATTAAAGAATATTATGCAGAAGATCGTCATTATCAAGTCAATGAAACTGTTGTTTTGCTAAAAAACATCTATGAAAATTAAAAAGGAGAGACTATGAGATTACGTCATAAACCATGGGCCGCTGATAAATTAAAGGCCTATCCAAAATATGTTACTCAAAATCCCCAAGACTTTAAGGGGGAATGGCAAAAGCGTTTTGCTAAAAATCAACCCATTCATATTGAAGTTGGATCAGGTAAAGGACAATTTATAGTTGAAATGGCTAAAGCCCATCCTAACATCAACTATATTGCCATCGAATTACAAACTTCAGTAGCTGTTTCTATTCTGGATTTACAACTAAATACCCAACTAGAAAATTTACA
This sequence comes from Facklamia sp. P12950, assembly GCF_050409465.1. Taxonomy (NCBI): domain Bacteria; kingdom Bacillati; phylum Bacillota; class Bacilli; order Lactobacillales; family Aerococcaceae; genus Facklamia; species Facklamia sp. P12950. The sequence continues at coordinate 62,931 of NZ_JBNUPK010000007.1, read as the reverse complement.
AATTATTAATGCCCACGGTGGCGATTTGAACCATTTCTTTAGTGATGGAGAAGTCAACCGTGTATATCTTAACTTTTCTGATCCTTGGCCCAAGGCTCGTCATACTAAACGACGTTTAACTTCCCCTAAATTTTTAAGCCAATACCAAACAATTTTAAAACTTGATGGGGATATTCATTTCAAGACAGATAATATGAGTCTCTTTCAGTATTCTTTAGCTTCTATGAGTCAATATGGTTTCGTTTTTCGTCAAGTATGGTTAGATCTTCATCATAGCGATTTTCAAGGAAACATACAAACTGAATACGAGGAAAAATTCTCAGCCAAAGGTCACCCAATCTATCGCTTAGAGGCCTATTTCCCACAAAAAAATAATAGCTTGCTAAACACACAACCCCCTCAATAGGTATTCGTCTATTGAGGGGGGTATTTATTTAAAACTTTTCTGATTATGAACGGTGTTCTTTCAAGATTGACTCAAACTCATCGAGCCTTTCTTCAAAAACATCAAGCGTCGCTAAAATATAATTTGCTTGAGTCATATCTAAGCCAGCGTCTTTCATAGTATCTACAGCATATTTAGAAGACCCTGACTTTAAGAAACCTTTGTAATTCTCTAAAGCTTCTTTATCTCCTTGATAGATTTTAGCTGCAAAGTAAGTTGCTGCCGAGAATCCTGTGGCATATTGAAAAACATAATAATTATAGTAGAAGTGAGGAATACGTGACCACTCTAGCACAATCTCAGAATCTGAATTAACTGCCTCCCCGTAGTATTTAGCATTTAACTCACGATAATTTTCTGAAAGAAACTCCTGTGTTAAAGGTGTGCCTTCAGCATCTGCAGTATGCATAAAGTGTTCAAATTCAGCAAACTGTGTTTGTCGGAAGACGGTACCTTTAGCTCCGTCTAAGAAATGATTTAAGATGAATAGACGAATTTCGGGATCTTTATATTTGTCTAATAAGTAATAAGTTAATAAGTTTTCATTAGTAGTCGACGCAATTTCTGCTAAGAAAATAGAATAACCAGAATAGATATGCTCTTGGTTATTGCGACTTAAGTATGAGTGTGCAGAATGCCCTAGCTCATGAATTAAGGTATAAAGGTGATTAATTGAGTCTTGCCAGTTCATTAAAATATATGGCTTAGAATCATAGGTTCCTGAAGAATAAGCTCCTGATCGTTTACCGATATTTTCATAAAGGTCAATCCAACGGTCAGCAAAAGCTTCCTTCATTATTGCCACATAGTCTTCACCCATTGGTTTTACAGCTTCCAAAATAATCGACTGCGCCTCTTCATAAGTCACTTTAATTGGAGCTTCACCTAATAAAGGTGTATACATATCGTACATTTCTAAATCTTCAACACCTAGTAAGTCTTTACGAAGTGCTACATAACGATGTAAAAGATTTAAACGTGAATGAACAGCCTCTAACAATGTATCATACACTGACTCTGGCACATTGTTTTGGAAAAGAGCAGCTTGTCGAGCAGAGTCAAAGTGACGTACTTTTGCTTGATAATTATGAGCTTTCATTTGACTAGAAATTAAGCTAGCATATGTATTTTTAAATTGGTCGAAAATACTATAATATTTTTGGAAAGTTTCTTTTCTAACGCGACGGTCAGAAGATTCAAGCATCTTTCCATAAACCGAGTGCGTTAACTCTACTTCATGGCCTTCTTCATCCTTGATAGTAGGAAACCTCAAATCGGCATCAGTCAATAAGCCAAATGTTTTGCTTGGTGTGGCAAAAATTTCACCCGCTTTAGCCAACAAAAGCTCTTCTGCATGGCTTAAAGTGTGTGGGCGAAAACGTACTGCATTATCTAGAAACTGACGGTATTTTTTTAATGACTCATTGGTCTTAATAAATTCCTGTAGTTTCTCCTCATCAATCGCTAAAAGCTCAGGATCAAAGAAAGCTGTAGCTCCATCAAATTCAGTAATTAATTGCAATGTACGCGCTTGTAAGCTTTGTGAAGCAGAAACGGTTTGATCTTGATCACTGATTAAGTGACTATAAACATATAAGTTTTCAACGATTCTCTCAGTTTCTTTCATCGTTTCAATCGCTTTAACAAGCTGATCTGCACTTCGACCTAGCGTGCCCTCTAAGTCCTTCAAATCACCAATCATTTGTTGAGCCTTTGTAAAATCCGATTCAAAAGCTTCTTGGTCTTTATACATGGATGACAAATCCCAGGTATATTTTTCTTCTATCTCAGAACGCTTACGTGCTTTATGTGTAGACATAACATTACTCCCTTTTCTTATGATAATCTTAGTTTATCATAATTAGATCCTAAATGGGAACGGTATCATTAATTAATTAGATGATTTAAAAAAATTTTTCTGACTCTCTAACAAATCGTTTTTACTCCATTAATCTTTTTAGAACATAATAAAGAATATATAAAGTTTCTTCTAATATAGTTTTAGATTGGCCCATTAAAGGAAAGTGAAACATACTAAAGTGGTTGTTATCTAAATGTTCATTCATCCTCGAGGAAAAGGAAGAAAAGTTTAACCCCTCTCCTTCAGGGTTGATTTTCAAATTTCTATTCAGCCATAACATTGATTCAAAGGCCCAAATCCAAATCAGCCAGCCAGGCTCTTTCATCGCTTGCACCTGCCAATTATTAAAAACCCATCTGGGTATTTCTTCCAAGTTAATTTGATAGTTGTAGAGCTGGTTTAAGAAAACACGATAAGAAAGATTGGATTTTATTGATTGAATAATAAAAGAATAGTCAATTAGAGAAATACTCCTAGACTCGCTTCTTTTCAAATAAATATTTTTTACATCGCTCTTTGCTTTTAAGCTTCCATTAAGTGCCAATAGCCAATTTTCTTTATAAGAATAGCTTGTAAGCTTAATATCTAAATTATTTAAACTATAAACTAAAGGTATATGGTGATAACATTTTAATTCGTACTGATTTAAATCTAAAGTCCAAACGTGATAACCAAGTTTCTTTGAATATGCGATACAACGTCGAACCCATGTACTTAAGCCCCGTTGTTTAAAATAATAATCATCAATTAACCATTGAACTTGAAAACCGAGTGCTTGATAATTTTTTTGTCTTTTATCCATATCAATTGATGAAATGACTGATTTTTGATACTCAACTATCCAAGCGCAGGAGCTATCTTCGACCATAAGATCAGCAATCTGATTTATTTTTTCAAAAATAACCTCTTGCGCACATTCATAGCCAAAGTTTCGGAAATTATCTCGTAATAAATTTTTGGCCTGCTTATGTTCTTTACTTTCTCCTCTGTGAGTCTCTTTTAAACCAAATTTTAAATAAGTACCCTCATTTTTAATATCTAATGAACAAGCTTTTAAATGTCGGAAGTAAGAACGCCCTTTTTCTTTATTAATTAAAACTACTTTAGTTAAGCAGTACGGACAAACATAAATCTGATCCTTTTTTGCTTCTTTTGCATAGATTAACTCACCAAATTGATTTATTGCCGCGTACATTAATAACCCCCCTTTAATCTGAAATACAGATCTAAAGGGGGTTAGGTGTTTAATTGATTTAAAATTGATTTCCAAAGAAGAAGAGTGCATCTTCTTTTCTTAATAACTCACCGTGTTCTGCTAGAACAGATGCAGTGACCATTGATATTTCTCCAAACTCGAAGAGAGTCAATAACTTAGTTGCAAGTTTATCTTTACTTACTGTTCGTTCTAAATCATAGAGAATCAAGAAATAATGCGAATTCATATAATATAGATCTGAAACTAGCAATTCGCTTGGTATTTCACGAGCTAGTCTTAAAAAATTATCCAATGAACTAAAACGAATGACTCCTTCAATAGGTTGCTCTTGTGATAAGTCTTCATCTTTTGACTCAGACTTAGGATTAAATAAATTCATCATCGTCTCAATCGCCGTCTTCTTAGTTTTCTTATTAGTAGAGGAGCTTACTTGTTGATTCGATTCAGCAGTTGAATCGATCATATTTTCACTAGAGGATTCCTTCAGGGACATTTCTTTGCGTTCTTTAAGACGCTTCGTTAGTTCATCTTCCCAAACCTCATCAAGTTCCTCAACATTGGCACGGCTAATATACAATTCTAAGCCTTCGCTGTTAGGAATCACTTGGAATGTCACAGCTTCTGAATCGTGAAAATGATGGTCAATATCCACTTCTTCTAAAATTGAGTAAAAGAATTTTTCAATCCGTGATTGGTCCCCTATTAGGTCTAAAAAGTCGATACCCCGTTCTTCTAGATCCTCAGATCCAATTAGAACTTTAATTAGGTTATCATTTATATGCTCCATTTCCATAGCAATTCACCTCCACCTTCTTATCCATTATACTACTTACAAACAGACATACCAAGCATTATGTCATGTTCCGTAATTTTAGCAAAAATACATTGTCTATGCAAGCTTATCCAATGCAATTCTATTTATTCAAAAAAAGAGCCCGAAGGCTCAAATTTTTGTTTATTCATTTACCAAAGCACGAGCGTGACGCAATGCGCGAGCTCTTACTTCTCGAGGCAAGAAACGTCTGATTTCATCCTCGTTGTAACCAATCTGAATGCGTTTATCATCTAAAATAATTGGTCGACGCAACAAACCTGGTTGATTTTGAACTAACTCAAAAAAATCATTTAAAGGTAATTCGCTGATTTCTACATCTAATTCTGAATAGGCTTTTGACCGAGTTGAAACGATATCCTCTGTCCCTTCCTCTGTCATTCGCAAAATACCTTTTATTTCGTTTATCGTTAAAGGTTCAGTGAAAATATTGCGCTCTTCGAATGCAATATTATTTTCTTCTAGCCATGAACGGGCTTTTCTACATGACGTGCAACTTGGAGTTACATATAATGTTACCATTAAAAGATCATCCTCTCTTGTGAACATTCTTCTCTCTTAAAGACACGTACATATTCAATTATTGAACTTAAGATTTTATCATTTAACAATCAAATCTATTCGATACAATAAGTGAGTTTCACAAAGTATTTAGTACTACATATAGAATTATAGCAACAAAAATGCTTTAAAGCAAACTATAATCAATGATTAGTGTGTGACATTTATTAGAATTACTGATGAAAAACTGCCAGTTTGTGAAAACACTCAATCTTTTTTCATAAAAGCTAGCATTTAATTTTAGATAGGTTATAATTATTAATGTAAATATAAGCCATTAGAAAGAGGAAGATCATGAAAGAGACCATTTTTTCCGGTGTACAACCATCCTCCATACCTACTCTTGGAAACTATATTGGAGCCATGAAATCATTTGTTGATTTACAAGATAAATATCAAGCAACCTATTGTATTGTGAATCAACATGCCATCACAGTCCCACAGGACCCTGAAATATTGGTAAGACAAACTAAGCAACTAGCTGCCCTTTATTTAGCGATTGGTATCGATCCGAACAAATCCACAGTATTCGTACAATCAGAAGTACCTGCTCACTCTCAAATTGCTTGGCTCATTACCTGTCAGATTGGCGTAGGTGAGCTAGAACGAATGACACAATATAAAGACAAGTCTGCTAAACAAGAATCAGTTGGTGCTGGCTTACTTTGTTACCCGGCATTAATGGTTGGTGATATAGTTCTTTATGATGCTAAATATGTTCCAGTAGGTGATGACCAGCGTCAGCATATTGAATTAACAAGAAATTTTGTAGACCGTTTTAACAACCGCTACGGAGAAGACATATTAGTTAAACCAGAACCTATTTATCCAAATGCTGGTAAGCGAGTTATGAGTCTGCAAGACCCAAGTCGAAAAATGTCCAAATCAGATGAAAATGAAAAAAGTAAAATCTCAATGTTGGATGAACCGCGTCAAATCATTAAGAAAATTAAATCAGCTGTTACTGATTCAATTGGAGTCGTTAATTATGACACGGCTAACCAAGCTGGTTTATCCAACTTAATTGAAATTTACGCAAGCTTAAGTGCACAGCCAATTAAAAAGATCGTTAATCAATATCATGACTTAGGTTATGGTCGCTTTAAATCAGACTTAGCTGATTTAGTTGTATCTGTCTTAGAGCCTATTCAAAAGCGTTATAATCAGCTAATCGCAGGCGATGAACTTTATGATATTCTTTCTATAGGTGCAACTAAAGCTAATGAAACAGCTTCTCAGACATTGGCTCGTATGGAGAAAGTAATGGGTATACGATATAGATAGTACATAGCAAAAAACTGCCAACTTATTCAACAAGTTGGCAGTTTTCTTTAATTGTTTTGTGCTTCTTTCTCATAACACTCTTGACAAAACCCATAAAAGGATACTTCCATCGCTCTTACCTTAAATTTACCTAACTCTTTTATTTCGGTGTATATATCATTAAATTGATTTAAAAAAACATCTTCAATTTTTCCACAAGCTTCGCAAATTGTATGTCCGTGGGGGTGCACATTAATATCATAGTGTTTTGTTTTTTCATCAATGTTCAACTCTTGTAAAATGCCTGCATTCACAAAAGCACGAACATTATTATAAACTGTTGCTAAACTCATTTGTGGATAGTCTTGTTGAACTTGCTGGTAAATCTCTTCAACACTTGGATGCTTGACTTTTGTCAAGATTGTTTTTAAGATGGCTCGTCTTTGAGGAGTTATACGAACTTTACCCTTCTTCATTTTTTCTAAAAGTTGATTAATATCGGATTCAATAGCCTTTTCTGTTTGCATGGACAAACCACCTTCTAATATGTTTATATAGAAATGAATGATAATAAATTGAAGCTGTTACAATTTAACATTTTAAATTATATCCATCAAAAAATCAACTGACCGAGATCAGTTGATTTTGATTTTTTTATTCTACTTCAGCAGATTCTGATTCATGTTTCTCAAAAGTATATTTTAGAACTGGCTTACGAGAAGCTCCTGCTTCATCCAAACGTCTTACGGGTGTATTATGTGGAGCTGTTTGAACAATTTCAGGATTATTAATAGCCTCTTGATTAATCTTAATTAAGATATCTGCTACATAATCTAAGTCTTGCTTAGATTCTGTTTCAGTCGGCTCAACCATTAAACATTCATTAACATGCAATGGGAAGTAAGTTGTTGGAGCATGAATACCAAAGTCTAAAAGTCGCTTACCAACATCTTTAGCTGTTACTCCATAATCTTTCTTGTGACGACTTAAGTCCAATACAAAGTCGTTTTTGTTGAAGTTAGGGAATGGTGCATCAAAGTATTCATTAACACGTACTCGTAAATAGTTAGCATTAAGAACAGCATCTTCAGAAGCACGACGTAATCCTTCAGCTCCCATTGAGCGAATGTATGTATAAGCACGAACGTTTACACCAAAGTTTCCAAAGTTTCCTTTGATACGACCATAAGATTTCTCAGGTGTTTCAAGCTCATATTTGTCGCCATTTTTTACCACATTGGGTCCAGGAATAAATGGTGCTAATTTATCCACAACGCCAATTGGTCCTGATCCTGGTCCTCCACCACCATGAGGTCCAGTAAAGGTCTTATGTAAGTTCAAGTGACAAGCGTCAAAGCCCATTGCACCTGGAGAAGTTAATCCCATAATAGCATTTAAGTTTGCACCATCATAATAAGCAAGTCCACCCGCTTCGTGAACAATATCTACAATTTCCTTAGCATCTTTTTCAAACAAACCAGCTGTTGATGGGTTTGTAATCATAATACCGGCAATATTTGGCCCTACAGCAGCACGCACTGCCTCGACATCAATAATCCCTTCTGGAGTGGAAGGAAGCTCAACCGTTTCGAAACCAGCTACCATAGCTGTGGCTGGGTTTGTTCCGTGAGCAGAGTCAGGAATTAGTATTACTCGACGTTGCTCCAATTCTCCAATGGATTCAAAATAAGCTTTAAAAGCTAATATTGCTGCTAACTCACCTTGAGCACCTGCAGCTGGTTGTAAAGTTAATGCTGGAAATTGAGTGATTTCCTTCAAATATTCTTGTAATTCATACATTAATTGTAGTGCACCTTGAATAGTGTCTGGATCTTGTAAAGGATGAATATTCGCAAAGCCATCCATAGCAGCTACATCTTCGTTAATCTTTGGATTATACTTCATTGTACATGATCCTAATGGATAAGGACCTGATTCAACACCAAAGTTACGGTTTGAAAGTGCTGTATAGTGACGTACAATTTGTAGTTCAGAAGCTTCTGGTAAACGCGCAGGTTCTTGACGTGCATATTCTCCTAATTCTGATAATAAGTCATACTCTTCTACTTCAGAAACTGGCAAATCATAAGCTGTGTGCCCTTCTTGCGAAATTTCAAAAATCAATTTATCATAATCTTGTAAGATCATTATTTTGCCACCTCCACTAAAGCAGTTACAAATTTATCCATTTCTTCTTTGGTACGCTTTTCAGTTACACAAAGTAGATAGGCATTATCAACACCAATTGCTTTTGAAGCATCAAAGCCACCAACAAATCCTTTTTCAAATAATTCTTTATTGACTTGACGTACATCTTTATTTAGTTTGATAACAAACTCGTTGAAAAACGGTCTAGTGTTAAGAACTTCAAAACCTGCTGCTTTTAGTTCTTTCGCAAGATAATGTGTATTATTGATATTAGCCTGTGCTAATTCTTGAATACCAACCTTACCGTATGCTGACATAGCAATAGATGATGCTAAAGCGAATAAAGCTTGGTTTGAAGAGTAGTTAGAGGTTGCCTTTTCACGACGGATATGTTGCTCTCGTGTAGAAAGGGTCATAACGAATCCACGTCTACCTTCTTCATCTACTGTTTCCCCGACAATACGCGAAGGAATCTTACGCATTAACTTGTCATTAACGGCAAAGTAACCACAGTGAGGGCCACCTAAAGACATTGGTATACCGAAAGGCTGAACATCTCCAACAGTAATATCTGCTCCAAAAGCACCTGGTTTTTCTAGTTTTCCAAGAGCTAATGGATTAGCAGAAACAATTAACAATGTTTTTGTTCCTTCTAAAGCTGACTTAATTGCTTTTAAATCCTCAACCGATCCAAAGAAGTTTGGATATTGAACAATAACTGCCGCTACTTCAGCATCTAATTTAGCTTTTAAATCTTCAAGACTTGTGACTTCATTTTCAAGTGCTATTTCTTCAACAGCGTAATCTTTACCGAAACCGTAAGTTTTTACAGTTTCAATTGCTTGTGGGTTTAACCCTTTAGAAACTAATACTTTTTTAGACTTCTTAACATGGTTAAACGCAAGGTTTGCTGCTTCGGAAACTGCGTTATATCCATCATACATACCACAGTTTGCCAAATCCATACCTGTCAGTTCAGCAATCATTGTTTGCCATTCAAATAATGCTTGCAATTCTCCTTGAGATACTTCTGGTTGGTAGGGAACATAAGCAGTTAAGAACTCTTGACGCATAATAATATGATTAACAATCGAAGGTACATGGTGGTCATACGTTCCAGCACCTAAGAAAAAAGGCATTTGACTGGACGAAGTGTTTAGAGCCGACAATCTAGTCAGTTCTTTAACAATTTCCAATTCAGAAAGTGGTTCAGGTAAGTTCATTTTGCCTGTACGGCGTACATTTTCTGGCAAGTCAGAGAAGATATCCATAATATCTTTAACGCCAATTGTTTCTAGCATTGCTTGGCGGTCTTGGTCTGTGTTAGGTAAATATCTAAATTTTGCCATGATCTGCTCCTTAGTCTATTTTTTCTTTAATTCGTACTTTTTAAATTAATAGCAATTTTGACTTAAATATTAGAGTGACATAGAGTCACTCTAATAAACAAACCTTTAAAATTTATGATTATTCAGCTGGCTCTTCAGTTAAGAATTCTGATGTATCGATGTCTTCTTCAGTTTCAATTTCGAAGAACCATCCTTTACCTTGAGCATCTTCGTTAACTGATTCTGGTGCATCTTCTAACTCTTCGTTCACCGCAACTACTTTACCTGCAAAAGGTGCGTATACTTCAGATACAGATTTAACAGATTCTACTGTTGCGATTTCTTCTTCAGCATCGAATTCATCGTCGACTTCTGGTAATTCAACGTGAACGATATCTCCTAATTGCTCTGCAGCAAAAGCAGTGATACCTACACGTGCTTTGTTAGGTGCTAAAATTTCAATAAACTCGTGTTCTTCTGTAAAAAATACTTGTGACATTATAAATGACCCCTTTTCTTAAAATTGTTTATGTGCTCATTTTATCAAACATTTAACAAAAATGAAACCACTTTAGTTTAAATTTACTTACTAGCAGCTAACCAGTCTTTCTTAGTTAATTCTGCTTCAATTTCTTTACCGCGGATATCGATAATTACTTTATCACCAACTTTATAATCAGTGGCAACACGCATGAAACCTAGAGGGTATCCTAATGTAGGTGATTTCGTTCCTGATGTTACTACCCCAATCACTTCACCCTCTTGATTTTTAACTTCCATACCATGACGAGCGATTTGTTTGCCGTCAATCTTAAATCCTCGAGACGCTTCTTTCTTATCGCCGGCGCGATAAGCAGCAATTGCTTCTTTTCCGATGTAATCTGCTTCTTTAGCTTTTGGTGCTGCAAATGCAATACCACCTGCGATTGGGTTGACGCTCTCATCGAAGTCATTGCCATACAGTGGTAAACCAGCTTCAAGGCGTAAAGTATCACGTGCTCCTAGCGCACATTCTTTAACACCTAAATCTTGACCTTCTTCAACTAATTTCTTCCAAATCTCAAGCATATGTTCAGCTGGAATATATAGTTCGAAACCTTCTTCACCGGTATAACCAGTACGTGAGATTTGAACACGATCAAAACCAGCTACTACTTGATCTTGCTTATAAGAATAATATTCAATCTCTTTCAAGTTAGTATCTGTAATGCGAGCCAATAATTCTTCAGCATTTGGTCCTTGAACAGCGATTAATCCCCAGTCATAAGTTTCATCTGTGATCTCAACTTGACCCTCTTGATTATGATCATGCATCCATTGAACAATCTTTTCACGGTTAGAGCCGTTTGGAGTTGCAACAAACTCGTCATCATTGCGGCGGTAATAAATCAAATCATCTAAGATGCCGCCATCTTCTTTACATACAGCGGTATATTGAGCTTTTCCGTTGAAAGTAGCTTTATGCACATCATTAGTGATTAATCCGTTCCACCAGTCATAAGCATTCATCTTAGCCGATTTAACACGAACCTCTCCCATATGTGAAGCGTCAAATAAACCTACTGCATTACGAACTGCCTCGTGCTCCTCAGCAATTTTGGTGATTTGAATTGGTAATCCCCATCCACCAAAATCTGTAATCTTGCATCCTTTTTCGATGTAATAGTCATACATAGGTGTTTTTTTCAATCCATTTTCATCTAATTGAACGTTTGTCATTATACTATCTCCTTCGCCTTACTTGATTAAAATATCTTTGACTTGTGCGTAGTATTCATCTAATTGAGAGGACAATTCAGCGACCTTGTTGTTAGCAAGCTCATAATACTCTTCTTGCTTTTCCTTATCCTTAAGCTGTCCTCCATTAATATATAAGTTTAATGAAGAAGCCTGAACAGCCGAACGTAACATTTGAAGACCTACACCAACATCGGAAACGATGATTTTTTTAATTAAAGGAATAACCTTGTCAAAGCCCTCCACAATTTGGCTGACTTCTGAAATCAAGTCAACTGGAGGTTGAGATGCAATTACTAACCCACTTTGAATTGCTTCATTACGCACTTGTTTTTCTACGTCTGTTGCTCTCGGCATACCATACGCTTTAGAAAGTGGTTCAAACTCAGTTGCATCGCGGTCGATAATGTTCACAAAAATCTCTTTACTTTTTTCAAACTCTTCAATTTTTTTAGCAAGAAAAGTTTGATCCTCTTTAGACAATTTATCACTTTGCGAGAAAATCATAGCCATCAAAATAGCACCAATACCCAATCCAGCTGTAACGCCCGCTGCAGCCCCTCCACCAGGAGTTGGATCATTAGAAGCTAACTTGTCAATAAATTCTGTGACTTTTAATTCTTTCATTACGCGCTCCTATTCTAAGCCATTTAGAAGCTTAGCACCTTTAACAACTTGTGAAGCCAGAACACCTGTTGTTACAGAACCAACACCACCTGGGACAGGAGTGATAGCACTTGCTTTAGGTTCAACTTCATCAAAGCGAACATCTCCAGTTGCCTTACCATCTTTGTAACCAAAGCCAACATCAATTACTGTTGCACCTTCTTTAATGTAGTCAGGGCCAACAAGTCCTAAAGCTCCGGTAGCTGAGACCACAATGTCAGCTAAAGTAGTGTGGATAGTGTTGTCTTTAGTATAGACATGTGTATTTGAAACAGTTGCATTACGGTTTGATAACATAACTGCTAATGGCTTACCAACAACTGGTGATGAACCAATAACACAAACTTCAGCACCCTCTAATTCATAGTCATAGTAATCAAGAATTTCGATACAAGCTTGTGCTGTAGAAGGAGCCATTGCAGTTGGATCATTGTTAATTAGCTTACCTAAGTTAACTGGGTTCAAGGCATCTACGTCTTTATATGGATTTAAGCGCTCAGCAATTTCTGCTCGCTCAATTCCTTCTGGGAATGGTTGCATAATGATAACGCCTGACACAGATTTATCTGCATTTAATTCATCGATAATTTTTAAGACATCTTCGGTGGTCTTAGCATCCAATTCAGTACGAGCTTCTGCTTCGATTCCACATTTTTCCATTACTTTCATAGCATTTTTTTCATAAGCCATGGAAGAAGGGTTTTCATCGACACGTAACACTACTAATTTAGGAACAATCCCTTTTTCTCTTAAAGCTTCTGCTTCTTGACGAGTACGCTCGCGAATTGCTTTCCCAACTTCTTTACCATCTAAAATCTTACCCATAAGATCCTCCCTTTTCTATTCAATACACTGTAAAAGTCGAACGAGCAAAAATTTACTCGCTCGACTATTAATTTTATCTTAGAATCAATTCTTTTTAGAACAATCCTTCAATGTTACCTTTTTCATCAACATCAATACGGTTAGCAGCTGGTTCTTTTGGTAAGCCAGGCATCTTCATAATGTCACCTGTCATAGCAACTAGGAAGCCTGCACCAGCAGAAACGGTTAAGTCACGGATAGTAACAGTAAATCCTTCTGGAGCTCCTAATAATTTAGGATCATCGGAGAATGAATATTGCGTTTTAGCCATACAAATTGGTAATTTACCATGTCCTTGCTCGGTGAATTGCTTAATTTTCTTCTTAGCTACTGAAGTAAACTCAACTTTTGCACCACCGTAGATTCTAGTTACTAATGTTTCAAGTTTTTCTTCGATAGAAGCTTCTACATCATAAGCAAACTTAAAGTTGCTTTCTTTTTCAGATGCTTCAACTACAGCCTTAGCTAGTTCAGTTGCACCTTCACCTCCATCAGAGAAGTGAGTTGAAAGAACAACTTTAACGCCTTCTTTTTCACATTCTTCACGTAATGCTTCAATTTCGGCATCTGTATCAGTTGGGAACGCATTGATAGCTACTACTGGGTTTAATCCGAACACATTCTTAATATTGTTAATGTGACGCATTAAGTTAGGCATACCTTTACGTAAAGCTTCTACATTTTCAGGTCCTAATTCTTTTTTATCAACTCCACCATGCATCTTCAATGCACGGATTGTTGCAACGATTACAACTGCTGAAGGAGCTATCCCTGCTTGACGACATTTGATGTCTAAGAATTTCTCAGCACCTAAGTCTGCACCGAAACCAGCTTCAGTAATTGTGTAATCTGCATAATTCATTGCTAGTTTCGTTGCAATAATTGAGTTGCATCCGTGAGCAATGTTTGCGAATGGTCCACCGTGCACAAAAGCTGGTGTCCCTTCTAAAGTTTGTACAATATTTGGCTTGATTGCATCTTTAAGTAATGCAGTTGCAGCTCCAGCACCATTAATATCTTTAACAGTAACTGGCTTATTATCTTTACGAGTGTAAGCAACGATCATATTACCTAATTTTTCTTTTAATTCTTGTAAATTATTAGATAGACAGAATGCTGCCATTACTTCAGAAGCTACAACGATGTCGTAACCATCTTCACGTGTTACTCCATCAACACGACGGCCTAATCCATTTACAATATTACGTAATTGACGGTCGTTCATATCGACAACACGACGCCATACAATTCGGTTTGTATCAATATCTAATGCGTTACCATGGTGGATGTGGTTATCTAATAAGGCAGCGATTAAGTTAGTTGCTGCTCCAATCGCGTGGAAGTCTCCAGTAAAGTGTAAGTTAATATCTTCCATTGGAACAACTTGTGCGTATCCACCACCAGCTGCTCCACCTTTAATACCAAATACTGGTCCTAATGAAGGCTCACGTAAAGCAACTGCTGTTTTCTTACCAATTTTAGACATTCCGTCTGCCAAGCCGATTGAAGTAGTTGTTTTACCTTCACCAGCAGGAGTTGGAGTAATCGCTGTAACAAGAATTAATTTTCCTAAGTCCTTGTTATCCATATCTAATTTAGTAAAATCGATTTTAGCTTTTGTTTTACCGTAAGGCTCTAATACATCATTAGAAATACCTAACTTTGCAGCCACATCTTCAATTGGTTGCAATTTAGCTTCCTGTGCGATTTGAATATCTGTCTTCATTAAAATCTTTTCCCCCTTTAGATAAATCACATAGTATCTCTATGCATCTTTCATCATACCATAAAACGTTAGGAAACTCTTACATTTTGCAGGCAGTTTTTAAAAAATTGCATTTTTAGCTTGCAATTCGGTTTTTTCACAAACATTTTTATGTAAGTAAGTACTAAATTTGTTTATATTATCAATAAAGAAAGTTAGTTGTGCTTTTCACAACCGCTATTGATATAGATGAAAGTTGTTATTAATATAGTGATAACCACTTGGTCAACTTAATCTTTTTTCACAAAATTTTCGTTATTTCTTAAATTGCACTTACCTTATACATTCTGGAGTTATGGTATCCTAGTAAAATTTTATGATAACCAGCTAATTTTTCATCAATTTCACGATTACCTGTATAAACTAAAAGCGGTTGACCTTTTAAGGTGTTTAATTTTCCTGGTGTTGCAACGATTATAATATCCTCTTTATCTAGCTTGGCAAGAACCTTGTCAGATAATTGATGATTGCCTCGGCCAAAGAGATATCCTTGACCACCCATCGGTGTAACAATCAATTTAGCTGGCTTGTCCCCAATGATATCCAAAATCTCTTGTTCATAGACATCTTTTTTTACAACTTTTTTATTTCGAATGATATCAACACCTAATAATGTTGGTTCCAGACCTAACTCTAACATTACCGGAGCAACTGTTGAACCAGAGCCAATAATGTAGAAGACATCTTCTTCCATTCTATCTATAATATCAAGCGCTATAGAAACTCTTGCTGCCTCATCCGATTGAGGAGTAGGTGATTTCAAATTTTGTAAATGACTTTCATCATAAGGAACACTTAGGTATCCATAGACTTTAGTAATTATTTCATCCCTACGGAATGCATCTTCTTCAATATCAATAACTTCCTCATCTTTTAGAGACAATTCCTTGTCTTTCAAATACCTCAAAGCTAACTTACCGGCATGTTCCGGTGTCACTGCATAAACAGGAGAATGAATCTTAACACCCGCTGGTATCCCAATCGTTGGAATAGCAAGTTGAGTAACTGAAGCAATATCACGTGCCGTTCCGTCGCCTCCTGCAAAAAGTATTAAATCCACCTCTCTCTCTTGAAATTTTTCAACTAAATGAATGGTATCCTTCGCCATACTGTCACCATCGATTTGATGAATCACTTCATAATTCAATTCGGTTTCTTTTACTAAATCTTCTCCCATTTTACCAGAAGCAACATATACAATTAATTCTTCTTTAAGAGGAGCTAATTCTTTGAGCGCTTTCAAGGCTTTTAAAGGGGCCTCAGGATTAGCTCCTCTCTTAATCGCCTCAGTTAATACATCTTTACCATCGGTACCTTTTAAACCAACTCGTCCTCCCATACCAGCAATGGGATTTACTACAATTCCTAATTTTTTCATTAATTCTCTCCTCTCAATAATCTTCTATTCTATTATAGGTCTTATAAATGTTCTTGTCATACCTAAGCTCTAGTTTACAATTTTTACTTTTCTTTCTATAATTTAAATTGTCTGATTTTACAAGTTCCTTGTAGGAGTGATTTTTTGCAAAAAAATTTGAAATTTTATATCAAATTGTTTAGAGTGACTTTTCTATTAAGTGCTTTTACCTTTGGTGGAGGTTATGTAATTGTAAGTCTTATGAAAAAGCAATTTGTTGATGACTATCATTGGTTTGAAGAAAATCAAATGCTCGATTTAATCGCAATCGCTCAATCTTCTCCAGGGGCAATCGCTATTAATGCCGCGGTGATTGTAGGTTATCAATTAGCAGGATGGCTCGGTGTTCTCACCACTGTTTTTGCCACTATTCTTCCTCCTTTTGCAATTATCTCTATCATTGCACATTTTTATCAGGTCTTTATTGAAAATCAATGGGTGGCTTGGATGTTAGAAGGAATGCAAGCGGGAGTAGCAGCGGTAATTGTTTCTGTTGTTTATACCATGATCAAAGATCTTGTTAAACAAAAAGAAAAGTATCTAATTCTCATTTTTATAAGCGCTCTCATTTTAGTTAGTTATTTTAACTTCCCGATTTCATGGTTAATTCTTATTTCTTTATGTGGTGGCTTTATTTATTCTTATTTGAAGAGGTGATTACTTGATTTATTGGGAACTATTTCTTACTTTTTTAAATATTGGCTTACTTTCTTTTGGTGGTGGCTATGCTGCTTTGCCTTTGATTGAAGACTTGGTTGTTCACCAAGAGCATTGGCTATCTTTAGAAGAATTTGGTCATCTAATTACAATCTCACAAATGACACCTGGTCCAATTGCTATTAATGCCTCTACTTTTATTGGTACTCAAATCGGTGGTGTCAGTGGTGCAATAGTTGCTACTATCGGCTGTACCTTACCATCGATAATTATCGTGACTTTTTTAGCCTATCTTTATCAGCGTTTTCAAAAACTAAGTTTAATGCAAGACACCCTTTTTATCCTTAGGCCTATAGTGATTGCCTTAATAGCTAGTTCGGGCTTATCAATTTTTGTGAATGCTATTTGGCAAAAAGAGACTGTTGTTTGGATGGACCCTAATTGGTTAATGTTGGTAATTTTTATTATAGCCATGCTATTACTTAATAAGTTTAAAGCTAACCCCATCGTGATTATGATTTCTGCAGGGATTGTTAATTTGATTTATCATGCATTTTAAAAAATCAGTTGTTACTCATTTGTCCTTTTTAGGGTTATATTAAACAGAAGGTAGGCAACTCTTTGTTTATTTAATAAAACTAAAACACCGTCCTTAACGCTGTTTAACAGTGTTAAGGACGGTGTTTTAGCTAACTTCGGTCACAAGCTCTTTGTCATTTAATCAGTTGATGAGTTATAAAACAGTTTATCAATCGTTTTCTTTTGTTCTTCTAACCACCTTTTTGCTTCATCAACCGCTTGATTTTCAGCCGCTTGTTTTACTTTCTCAATTTTTTTACGCCGGTCACGTTCTTCAATAAGGGCTAGGTACTCTTCAAGAGTAAGCCCATGTTCCATCATAAATTGCGCATTTAGTTGACCTACATAGCGATAATGCCAAGGTTCAAAATTAAAAGTAGTCATTTCTGTCTTATTTTGAGGGTATCTTAAAATAAACCCAAAATTGGCTGCATTTTCTACTAACCATTGGGCCGATGCCGTTTCGCTATAATTTTCAGTTAAGCCTCCTCCTATGCTGGTCCAATCTTGACCTAATATATCAATAGCGAGCCCAGTCATATGCTCTGTGGCATTTGCTGGTGCTGTATATAAATTGGTTAAATATCTCGCTTCTGATTCACTATAACCGACCGCCATTAAAGACTGTTTTCTAGAACTTTCTAACCCTGCTTGCTGATTTGTCGAACGGTATCCTGAAATAATTGTAAATAGATAACCATCCTCCAAACCTGCTTGTAACAGCTGACTAAGTTTTTCTTCAATGTTAGCAGCATATGGAATTCCTTCAATTGAAGTAACTAAATCAACTTCAATTTGATTGTTGATTGGGTTGCTTGGATTCACCAAAAGTAAATTGGGATCATTTAAATTTCCCTCAGCAGGAATTGAATCAATTAATTCATCAACACTAGCATTTGATTTTATCGCATCAATCTGACTCAATTCTGGTAAATTGTATTTAGCTAAAGCCTCCGCTTTGTCAAAAGGAAAAATAAGTAGAAGTAAAAATATTAAGAAAATTTTCTTAATACTCATTTTTATCACCTCATATTTGTTTTCAAAGGATCAAGTGTTCCAATAATAAACATTCTGATACGCAAACTACTTAAGGAAACTCTCAAACTATTTATCCTGTTCGATAAAGTGCTTGAGAGCCAGCTATTATTATAAGCGCCAAAAAGTATAGCCAGCTTCCTTAAAATAATCAGCATCCAGTATGCTTTTGACATCTATAAGAACTCTTTCTTTAGGTGATAATTTTGCATTAAACAATTTTTCGATGCTTGTATTATTTAGTTCTCGAAATTCCTGATGAGCTACTGCAAAGATAACAGCATCCGCATCCTGAACTTGATCGAACGCTGTTAAATCAACATCATATTCTGCTTTGGCATCACTTGATTCAGCCCAAGGATCTACTACAACAGGCTCAATATCGAAAGTCCTTAAATAATTGATAATATCGGCAACTTTTGAGTTGCGCGTATCTGGTGTATGCTCTTTAAAAGTTAGACCCAAAATAACTACTTTAGAGTCTGTTACTTTTTTACCCGCCTTAACCATGAGCTTAATCAACTTATCACCAATAAAATCTCCCATTTGATCATTTATTTGGCGACCAGAAAGAATAATCTGACTATGATAGCCCAAGTTTTCTGCCTCGTAAACAAAGTAGTAAGGATCTACACCAATACAGTGTCCTCCCACTAGTCCTGGTGTGAAACCTAAAGCATTCCATTTGGTATTCATGGCATCAATAACATCTTGCGAATCAATTTCCATTCGATCAAAAACGAGAGCTAACTCATTCATAAATGCAATGTTAATATCTCTTTGACTATTTTCAACAACTTTAGCGGCTTCAGCAACTTTAATACTTGGTGCACGATGAACACCCGCTTCAATTACTAGTTCATATACTTTAGCCATTGTATCTAAAGCATCAGCAGTTGTAGCAGAAACGATCTTTTTAATTTTTGGTAAAGTATGGACCTTATCTCCTGGATTAATTCTTTCAGGTGAATAACCTACCCAAAAATCAACACCATGCACTAATCCTGAACTTTCTTCAAGTTCTTCAATACACATTTCCTCAGTAACCCCAGGATAAACCGTTGACTCATAAGCAACTAAAGTCCCTTTAGACATGTTTTTACCTACGGTTCTTGTGGCTGAAATAACCGGATCTAAATTAGGTGTCTTATCTTGATTGATAGGCGTTGGAACCGCAACAATAATAAAGTTCGCTTCTTTTAGCCTACTTTGGTCGTAGGTGAAAGCTAAATTTGTATTCTTGACTGCTTCATCTCCAACCTCTAGAGTTGGATCGATACCCTGTAAATATTGCTCCACTTTATGAACATTGTTGTCATAGCCAATTGTTTCAATGTGCTTAGCAAATTCTATGGCAATCGGCATACCCACATACCCTAAACCTACAACTGCTAACTTTGTTTTACCTTCAATTAAATTTTGATATATATTCATTTTTGTCTCCTAACCTTATTTAGCTATCTTATATAATTGCTTGTTAAATTATAACCGCCTTTTAATTGCCTGAAAAACATAATGACTATAATAATATATGCACTGATATAGTGGTAATTTTTCTAAATGGCGATAAGTGTACCATGTTCGCTTAAGAGCTGAAAGCTTGTTGGAGGAAATAGAACCAGAAACTTGACGATAGTGATTAAGCACTTCATTTAAAGCATAAGCTTCAATTTTTCGTTCACGCATTAACATTAGCCAAGTTGCTGTGTCTTGTCCTTTCCGCACTAAAGGCATTCTAAAGTCTCCTATTTTTTCACGATCAATCATTACTGTAGAGCAAGCAATGGCTGTGTTTTTTAGAAGGCCATTATAATCTAAACGTTCTGGTAAATCTACTGTTTCTTTAAGGGTTTCTCCACTTTCATCTATTAAGGAAAAATTTGTATAAGTAAAAGATAGCGCCTTTTCTTGCATAAATGCTAATTGTTTCTCCAACTTACAATATTCCCAAACATCATCACTATCAATAAATGAAATATATCTACCTCTAGCCAATTCAAGCCCCTTGTTTCTTGCCACTGCGGCACCAGAGTTTTTTGATAAATTAACCAATTGAATACGGCTATCTTCTTGTGCAAATTCTTGAATTATTCTCACACTAATATCATTTGAGCAATCATCGACTAACAACCACTCCCAATTCTGATAACTCTGATTAAGCACGCTCTCGATGGTTTTTTTTAAGAATCTTTCTGCGTTATAAACAGGGGTTATTATCGACACCAATCCTGATTTTGAATTCATCTCACAATTCTCCTTAAATAATCTGAATTATCTTGATTCTTGCTTGATAAAGCTCTGCCAATTGGCGTTGGTCATTATACCACTTTTTATCGGTAATATTAGCGTCTAAGACGATAACAATTTCATTTGGTGAAAAGTTTGCATCAAGACTTGCTAAGTTAGTCGCTTGCACTCCGTAGGTGTTTCCTTCAGGAGAGATTAGTTCTTGAACATTCACTTCTTGATGCTTTTGTTGTCTAAGGATTACTCGCTGACTATCACTAGGAGTTCGAATTAATTTTTCTAAGACTTCTCGATTATCTTGACGGTTATAAATAAAATGCAGATCATTAATTCCCCAAGTATAATCAAAAGCATAGCCTATTTTATGTCTTCGATAATGTGCAATCATGCTCCAAGCTATCGATAAAATAGCGCCTAAAAAGAGACCCAATAAGCCATAGATAATACTTCCTTTAGCCTCTTTAGTTTGAAATGGGGTCAAAGTTTCCCTACTAGGAACTTCTTCGATCAAATCAATTGGAATCATTTCTCCAATTTCTGGTGACCGAATGATTGAGACAGTATTTTTCCCGAGGAAAGGTAGCTTTTGTTTTTCTAATAATTCAGCATATGCTTCGGCTATCTTTAAGTTTTCTTCAGCATTATTCCCCACCAAAAATCTTAAAGTAATAACATTTGAAGCGGCATCTCGAATTCCTGCAAGCCCACCTCGAAAAGTGTTGGTCTTATACATTTCAAGTTTTTTTTCTGCTTGAAGCCATTTTCCAAACTCGATACCAGTTTCTGCTTCAATTTGTTTAATAATAGTTGGTGTCGCAAAATAGTCATCAAAGACAGCCGCAGTTGAAAATAGACTGCCATCTTCCATTGTAACAATCACTTGGAATGAAGCTGGGTCTTGTTGATAGGCATGGGCTAGATAATTATATGATTCAATTTTATCACTATTTATTAAGCGGTTGACGACATACCTTCCTCCTACAACTAATAATGAGATAATAACTGATCCAAACATAATTCTTCTAAAATTATTTTTAATAAAGCGGTATAACTCGTGAAAAACTGTAGCTAAGCTCATATTCCTAAACTCCTTTTACTTTTAAAATCCTGCGTTTGTTCTTTTGTATCGATTATTTTTACCCAACTTATAATTAAAGCAAAAAATACCCAGTGCCATTCAATCAACATATTATTTGCACTAGTAATACTTGCTAGAATAAAAATAATTAAAAAACTATAGAATACAAAAGAAATATTGCTTTGTAAAACAGAGGTCTTTCTCCCCACTCTAGCAACAAACTCCAACCGTCTTATCATTCCAATGTATGCCCATAAATAAAGTAACAGTGAAAGAATGCCGTTAGAAACTAAAATTTCAAGCCACCAATTATGCATATTGGTTATTTCATTAGTTGGCCAGATAGGTCTTACTTTAGCCCAATGCTCGATATTCCCCGATCCTACCCCTAAGCCAAAAGTTTGGGTCAAATAAAGTAAACCATTTCGCCAGATATTCATTCGCTTAGTATCACCAGATAAGCCTGCTTGTGGACCACCTAGAAAAATCACTTCAAAAACTTTTTCACGTATAGGTGGAATTAACATCATAAAAATAATAAAGGCGGTCATTATATAAAGTCTTTTCCCTTGGAAAAGATCCAACTTGAAGTTGCGAACTAGTTGTAAGCCGATAAAAAGAATTAAACATATTAAGGACATTCTTGAGCTGGTTTGGTAGATTAAAAATGTTGTTAATGCAAACATTAATAGTAAGAACATCCTTTGCCAATATCTTTGACTGTAATAGTATAGAACCATACAGAGGGTGACATACGCTAAAAGTAAAGTAGCATAGTCATTTTGATTGGCAAAAAAGGTGATTGGAATCCGAGTCCAGGGTTGGGAATCAAAAGTTCCATATTTATCCAATTTGGTCATATCTGCAAATACATAGATATTACCGATAATTTCGATATAGCCCCAAAATACTAAGGCAGTCATCATCCCCCACATGGCTTGAGCCAGACGAAACCACTGTCTTTTAGTACCCACCCAAAAATAAATAGCCACAATTGATGCCATGCCAACCGTCATTAAAAATGAAACTTGCAGCCAATCTTTAAAATTTTCAGCCCAAAGACCTGTTGTTAAAGCAATTAACCACCAAGCTAAAAAACAAAAAAGCATACGTGTTGAAGCAGAGGGTAACACCAATAAAAGCTTTCGATCTTTTTGTAAAATTTGCCAAGCAAGAATCAGAACAGAAAAAAGAGCAAGAATTCGGTAAAGGGTAATTTGAGCAATTGGCGTTTCAACGGCTAAAATTTGCGAACCTAAAAAAACACTCGTAACTAAAAGTAAACAATATAGAAACATGGGCCACTCCTTTCTTACTCTTTCTTTTCGAACAATTAATTAAAATCCCATTTCTCAGGATTACGCCAGATTTGATAACCATCTTGGATGGTCGAAAACTGAATAATGAGACAGACCAAAGCTAAGCCAAATGTTACAGACAAACGATAAGCATAATCACTAGTGTTAACGAAGGCAGCAATAAACATTAAACAAATGGACATGAGATGTTTACTTTGTTTGAAATAAAAGCCTGTCCGACTTGAAAAATAAGTTCTAGCTAGATAAAACATGATGTAGGCTCCGGATGACGCGGTGGCTGCTCCTAAAGCTCCCCATCTTGGAGTGAGCCAGAGATTAATAAAAAAACTAGGAATCAAAGCCAATAAAGAAACCAATGTATTAAAATAGGTCTTGCGTGAAAAAACAATTCCCAGTGTCGTTGTTTCAGAAAGTGTATACATAATATGAGGAAAACAGAGCAAGCCAAGAATATACTGAACAGAACGATAGTCCTCGCCTAAAATCATCATAATCAAGGGGCGAAATACAAGAATCCCAAAAAAGATACCCGTTAAAACAAAAAGAACAGCGTCTGAAATAAATTTATAATGCTTCATTGACTTGCCTTCATCATGCCATCGATAGGCAGTAGGAACCCAAAAGGTTGCAAATGCTGTCTTTAAAATACCAATCATATTGACAATCGCGATGCCTGCAGCATAAAACCCTAATTCTTTTTTGGTAGAAAAAGACCGAAGCATTAAGCTATCAATTGTATTGAGCACCGAATTAAGAGACATTGCAATCATAAGCGGAAAACCAAAAGATAATAATTTTTTTATGAGGTCATAGTCAACAACAAAATCATTCCACGATAACAAATCTCTATAACGTAAGAAAAGAAAACTATCCCCTATAAGTTGACCAAAAATCATTCCAAAAACCACTACACGAAAATCGCGAATGCCCAAAGCAATTATAGACAAGGAAACTGCAAAAATTAAACTCTTTAATAAAATGGTAAAGCCAGAATATTCTTTTGCTTTTTCTTGCATACGAATAGAAATGAGTACGAAGCGTTCAATGATCATTGAAATAAGTAAAATTGTACTCCAAATCACAATATAGCCTGCGTTAGGATCACTAAACAACCAATTCGCAATGGTCTGATTAAAAACAAGCATAACAAATGATAGAAGGATTCCCATCCCGATCGGGATAATAATTGCTTGTTGAAAAAGGTGTTTTTTAGATGCAGCTTGATGAAATTCACGAGAAAAAGCCTGATCGAGACCAATATAAAGAAAATTAGGAATGTTTAAGATTAAGTTTCGATACAATCCTGAAACCCCATATTGGTCTGCTACTAACAACTGAGTCAAAATGCGGATTTGAATCAGTGAAATTAATGCACCAATAATCGGTCCTAAGGAAAACCCTGTTAATCTTTTCATAAAATGTTTCATATATTACCTCGAATCTATCCGAAAATGGCTCACTTGATGATCTAACACCTGGCGATACAGCTTGGCTGCAGCTTCATTAGTAAGGGACTTAGCTTGTATACTTCTAAATCGTTCTTCATCAGTGGGAATTTTAGTTGAACTTTGATGATAAAATTCAATCAGCCTTTGATACCATTCTTTAGGTTCACAATTTAAAGATAAAAATTGAATCAACCCCAAGCCCAAGTCTACTTCTTGACTTATTTGATCGCTGGCAAGCACGGGAATGCCTACCGCTTGAGCTTCAATGGCTACCGTGCCAAAACCTTCAGAAAAAGAGGGCATAATTAATAAATCGATACCGGCTAATAAATTAGCAACCGGACTAATTCTGCCAGCAAAGAAAACTTGGGCATCAATTTCTTTTTTTTCTACCTCTTTTTCTAAAAAATCCCGATCTTCCCCCTCACCAGCAATCACTAAACGCAAGGGATGATACTGCTTTTTACTATAAGCTATGACTTCTAAGGTCAAAGGATGATTTTTAATTGCCGTTAAACGCCCCACTTGTCCAATTATTAGGCTTTGTTTACTTTTCTTAGTGAATTTGCTTAGCCAATATTTACGACTTGTTCGCTTCTTTTCAAAATCGATAAAGAAATCATTGGGTTCTATGCTATTTGGAATAACCACAGAGGATTCTCCAACTTTCAAAGCAAACAATTCTTCTATTGAAAGTTGAGAACATCCAATCGGTAAACGAGACAATCTTCTATTGACTTGCGCATCAAAAACTTGCATCAATTTATTTTTTAAAGCTGTATTTTTGTCATAACGGTAATGCCCATGAATATAGAAATCAAAGGGCGTATCCTTTTGGAATTGATGGGCTAAATAATAATAAATGACTGAACGGTAACCTGCAATATGACTATAAACTACTTGGTAGGCATTCTCTTGAAAAGCTTTAGCAAAACTATTCTTAAAGGATTGCCAAGAAGTTTTTTTGGGGTTATTCAGAAAATAAATCTGACCACCCGTCTCTTCAATCGTCTGTTTAAAATAGTCAGGAACTTGACTGTAGGTAGCTACATCAAAAACCATCTCTTGATTGCTAGCTTCTTTAGCTAAATTGTGAATAAATGTAGAAATGCCTCCTCCAAAAGATGACATTAGATGTAGGATTCTAATTTTTTGCAAAAGCTTCCTCCTTATACGACTTTCTACTGATTAAAATTTAGGGATTCTAGTAATCTTTCTCTTTCACTTCTTGTTTGTGTGCTAGATAGGTCAAATGTTTCAGTTTTTTGACCCTTTTGAAGATTATAGTAGAGAGTAAATTTTAAAAAATGGTTAAAACCAATGTTACTTTTTACCAGGTAATCCGTTTGATTTAATTCTTTGGCTAGTTTTAAAAAGTGATGATAATCCATTAAATTGTCAGCCATAATTTGACTTGTCTTTTGTTCTTGCCGATCATCATTGTTAATATTTTTGAATAATACTCCATTAGAGTTCTTTTTAGCAACTTCTTCTAACCTATCAAGATCTAAGACAATTAAAAAATCAATGGGCAAATTATATGATTGAGTCAATTGTTCAACTAAAGCTAACTCTCCTTGCTTTAAACCATATTCTCTGATTGTTTTTGACATTTTAGTATCTGATATAAATAAATCTAATTGTGGATCGATGTTGACTTGGACTATCTTTTCTTGATTAAAATCCCATAAATAATAAGTTAATTCTTTAATTCTTTTCTCCCCAATTCGGCCTGCTTGACTGTAATCATAGCTCAAAACTAAGAGCTCGATGCCATCTTTTGCTAAGTCTTCAAAAGACCTATCTTTTTTTTCTAGTAATTCTTGTCCAATAGTATAGTATTGCCATTCAGAAGGATTATGGACAAAGGTGCCTTGGAAAGAATTTTTCAAATCATCC
Source organism: Facklamia sp. P12950 (assembly GCF_050409465.1). Lineage (NCBI taxonomy): Bacteria > Bacillati > Bacillota > Bacilli > Lactobacillales > Aerococcaceae > Facklamia > Facklamia sp. P12950. Next base: position 36,566 of record NZ_JBNUPK010000007.1, on the reverse strand, counting down.
AGATAGCCAAAAAAGAGAAAAGTAGAAAAAACTAAAAGAATCATTACAAGAAAAAAGACCAAAAGTCTTTTTGAAAAAAAAGGACGTTTGTCTGATTTCTGTTCTGGAAACATATGCTTCCTCCGTTCAATTTATCATTAAAATCCTTCAGGATTTTTTTTCTGCCAATTCCATGAATCTAAACACATGGCATATAAGTTTTTTTGAGCCCTCCAATTCAACTCTTGATTAGCCCTTTCAGGATTGGCATAGGCAATCGCGATATCCCCTGGCCGACGATCCACGATTTGATAAGGTATTTGGACTTGATTGGCTTTTTCAAATGCCCTAATTAAATCTAGGACAGAATAACCTTGACCGGTCCCCAGATTAAATATTGCGACACCTTTATTTTTTAGATTGTGGCTAATCGCTTTTTGATGACCTTGTGCAAGATCTACTACATGAATATAATCACGCACACCTGTTCCATCGTGTGTTGGATAATCATTACCAAACACTTGCAATTCACGGCGCTTACCGATTGCTACTTGAGTAATATATGGCATTAAATTATTAGGAATTCCCTGAGGATCTTCACCAATCAAGCCAGAATGATGTGCTCCAATAGGATTAAAATAACGTAATAAAGTCACCGACCACTCAGAATCAGAATACGATAAGTCTTGCAATATTTTTTCTAAGACTAATTTTGTATAACCATAAGGATTACTAGCCTCACCCGTCGGCATTGATTCATCAAATGGCGCTTTATGTGCCTCACCATAAACAGTTGCTGAAGATGAGAAAATAATATTTTTGACTTGGTTTTCCTGCATGACTTCGAGCAAGGTAATTGTACCACTAAGATTATTATGATAATACTTTAAAGGTTTTTCAACAGATTCACCAACAGCCTTATAGCCAGCAAAATGAATGACTAAATCAACAGGATGATTTTTAAAAATTTGAGCCATTGCCTGTTTATCTTCAATGTTAGTTTGATAAAAAGTAACGTTTTTACCAGTAATTGTATGAATACGATTTAAAACCTCTGGTTTTGAATTTGAAAAATTATCGACAACGATTACTTCTTGATCATTGTTTAATAGTTCAATAACTGTATGACTGCCGATATATCCAGTTCCTCCTGTAACTAAGATTGACATATATAGCCTCCATCCTTAGCTTATTTATATTCTGATTAATTATAGCATAACAAATCTAGCTAGATTCATTCTTCATAATTTCTTCCAAAATTTACTCCTACTTCTTAACCTAATAGGAATTGAGGTCCACAATTGCTATGAAGTTTGATATAATAACACAAGGTTTAAAACAACTTAACCTTAAGGGGGAATATAATGGCAGAGGCATTAATCATTTTTGCAAGTCTTACTGGAAATACCGAAGAAATGGCTGATATTATTGCTGAGCGTCTTGAAGCTCACGGTATCACTACTGATGTGGTTGAAGTCATGCAAGCAGATGCAGAAGACTTTTTAGAATATGATGCTGTATTAATCGGTTCTTATACTTACGGAGTCGATGGAGTACTACCAGACGAAATGCTAGATTTTTACGATGATTTGGGTGAATTAGATCTATCAGATAAAGTCTTTGGTGTTTTTGGTTCAGGCGATACTTACTATGAAGTCTTTTGTGGTGCTGTCGATCACTTTGAAAAACAATTTTTAAAAGTAGGCGCTCAAGCTGGTGGCCCATCATGTAAAATTAACTTAAATGCCGAAGGTGAGGATATTGAACGTCTTCAAGCTTTAGCTGATGGTATTGCTGAAAAATTAAATCAATAAGGAAAGAGGTATACTATGACTTTAAAAAATTTTGATCAACTTCTTGAAAAATATGCAAACTTAATCGTCAATAAAGGAATTGCAGTTAGTAAAGAAGATTATATTTTAATTTTCGCTGACCTTGATCAAGCCCCATTAGTTCGCTTAGTGACTGAAGCTGCTTACAAAGCAGGTGCTAAGTTTGTTAAAGTAAATTGGGCAGACGATACATTAACTCGTCTTCATTTTACCCATCAATCTGAAGAAACACTGACCGATATTCCGCAATTTATAATTGATGAAGGCAATTACTTTGTAGAAAAAAGAGCTAAACGTATCTCACTACGTTCAAGTGATCCAAATGTTCTTAAAGGAATTGATCCTGCAAAAATAAACGCAGCAAACCGTGCTTCTTCTCAAGCTATGAAAGATGTACGTATTGCGACACAATCAAATCTTGTTTCATGGTTAGTTGTTGCAGGTGCAGGTAAAGAGTGGGCTGCTCTTGTTTTCCCTGAACTAAAAACTTCTGAAGAACAAGTAGACGCTTTATGGGATCAAATTTTTAAAACAACACGTATTTATGAAGAAGACCCAATTAAAGCTTGGGATGAACATGAAGAACGTCTTAGCGAAAAAGCACGCTTCCTTAATGAACAACAATTCGATCAGTTGCATTATACAGGACCTGGAACTGATTTCACTGTCGGCTTACCTAAAAACCATGTCTGGGAAAGTGCCGGATCACTTAATGAAAAAGGCGAAGTCTTTATTGCTAACATGCCTACAGAAGAAGTCTTTACAGCTCCAGATTCAAGACGTGCAGAGGGCTATATTTCTTCTTCTAAACCATTAGCTTATGGTGGAACTATAATTGATGAAATGAAATTCACTTTCAAAGACGGTAAAGTTACCGAAGTATCAGCCAAAGAAGGTGAAGAAACCTTACGTCAACTGGTAGAAGAAAATGAGGGTTCTGATTCCTTAGGTGAAGTAGCGCTTGTTCCGCATCAATCACCAATTTCTCAATCAGGCATTATCTTCTTTAATACTCTATTTGACGAAAATGCTTCTAACCACATCGCATTAGGACAAGCCTACGCTACTTCTGTAAAAAATGGTGCTAAAATGAGCCAAAAAGAGCTAGAGGAAGTGGGACTTAATCGCTCGAATGTTCACGTGGACTTTATGGTAGGAAATGCGGAAATGAATGTTGATGGAATCTCAGTAGATGGTACTGTTACCCCGATCTTCCGTAAAGGTGAATGGGCATTTTAATCACTTTAGAAGGAGGTGTTAAGGATGGTAACCCCTTCAAACTTTAACACAAATTTTGAAGAAGAAATAACCAAACACATTGAAGAAATAGATCGACGGGTAGACCGAACCGGTTGGCCGCTTCTAATCATCGGCATCATTATTTTCTTCTTACTTGTTTATCTGTCTGTAAAAGCTTTCTCTATTCCAACAACGAAAGAATATGAAGGCAGTCAAGCTGCCATGAATCAAAAAGTTGAAGATTTAGAAAATCGACTTTCTTCATTAGAAGCCCTAATCGAAGAAGGGCAAGAGTAGATAATATGGATATTTTACATATTAATTCCTATTTCTCAACTTCTGGTTTATTTAAACAAGTCTATGATCGTCAAGTAAAGCAGGGACATAAATTAAAAGTTTATGTCCCCATTTCGCATCAATTCCCTCAAGAAAGAGTAGCAGCTAGTGGAGATTACTTAAATCTATCTAGAAATCACGATCAATGGATGCGCTGGTTTTTTCCACTTAAACACCATAAGATTTGGCAAGATTTAAAAGAATCATACAGTTTAGATAGCTTTGATCTTACTCATGCACACTCACTCTTTTCAAATGGTTGGTTAGCTAGACAAGTTTATCTTAAATATCATGTCCCCTATATTGTTGCTGTACGCAATGCGGACCTACATACTTTTTTTGAAAAAATGCCATGGATGCGAAATGTGGGCTTAGATATTATGCGCGATGCCAAGCAGATTATCTTTATTTCACAAAATACTTACCAACAGGTTTTTAATCGCTTTATACCCACTAAAGAATTGGATAATCTTAAAGGTAAAAGCCAGGTCATTGCTAACGGCATTGATGATTATTGGCATAACAATCGCTTCAATGAAAAGAAATTTATTTGTCATCAGCCACTGCGTATTGTAACCGCTGGTAAAGTATCTTCTGGTAAACGTTTTGTTGAATTAGCTAAAATGATCGAACACTTTTCAAAAAAATACCAAGCAGCGGAGTTACATATTGCTGGTCCCAATTGGGATGCTAAAATTCTCAAGCAATTGCAAGCAATGGATCATATTACCTACCACGGCGCTTTAAACAAAGCTGAAATGGTCAGTTTATATCGTTCAATGGATCTTTTCGCCCTACTATCTTTCCCTGAAACCTTTGGATTAGTCTATCCAGAAGCAATGAGTCAAGGTTTGCCAGTAATCTATACTCAAAACGAAGGATTCGATTCATTTTTTAAAAATTACCATGTAGGCGTTTCTGTAGATCGATTTGATCAAACAGCTTTCGATCAAGCAATTCTTTATATTTTAAACCATTATGAACGTTTGTCTCAAGATGCTTTAGAAGCAATCAACCCCTTCAAATGGGATGAAATAATTAGCCGCTATGAAAAACTCTATCAATCAGTTATTTCCTAAAGGCTTCAATCATAAAAACAAGGGGCTGGAACAAAAGGGCTGCTCAGCCCTGCCTCAAAATTTACAGCGAGCCCAGATTGGAAAGTAACTTTCCAATCTGGGCTCGCTACTTTGCGTATTGACGTAGATTATTGGCCATAAATATTCGCTCGACATCGGTCTTAGAAAAGCTATTGCGACCGTTGATGTGCTTGACAAGTGGTGTGTTTTTCTTTACGAGGAATAAAATCCTAGGCAGTTTTTCGGTGATACTTTTTGAGACGACGGCCTGAAAAATTGCCTTTAGAACAAGCAAATAACAATACTTTAAGTAAGACACGAGGATGATAAACAGGTCGCCCATCGGCAAGTTCAAGTGGGCGAATATTTGCTTCTGGAATCTGTTCGAATTGCTCCTCGTAGAGCTCGCTTAGTATTGGATCTTATCAAAGGCAAGCAAGTTTAATTCATAATACACTGTTGCTACATAGAAAGCCCCTCCTAAATAGTTTTGTGTTTCCTACTATTATAGTAGGAAACGCTTTCTATGTTTATATTGTTAAAGAAAAAGTCCGATTAACGATTGTACCGTTTACCAAACTTTCTTTAATTATTCAGGGCTTTTGTTCCAACCCCTTGTTTTTATTTTTAAACAATTAAATTATATTTCATTTTCCTGTTGAGTCAATAAAATAGGTCCGTCTGGTCCAATAGCTAATGAATGCTCGTACTGGGCACAGTATCCTCCGTCTCGGGTTCTGGCCGTCCAACCGTTGGCATCCATCTTCATTTTCCAATCTCCTGTGGTTACCATTGGTTCAATGGTAATTGTCATACCTTCTTTTAATCGAAGTCCCTTGCCTTTTATACCATAGTGAGGAACAGCTGGTTCTTCATGGATAGTAGGACCAATACCGTGACCAATAAAGTCGCGAACTACACCAAAGCCCTCTTTTTCCACATATGTTTGAATAGCATGTCCAATATCCCCTATACGATTCCCAGGTCTAGCTTGTTCAATCCCGCGATATAATGCTTCCTTGGTAACCTCCATTAATCGCTTATGCTCTGGACTAATTTTACCTACCGCATAACACCAACAAGAATCAGAGATAGCTCCATTAAAATCTACACAGAAGTCTACCTTTATTATATCACCAGCTTTTAAGCTACGATTAGATGGGAAACCGTGACATATCTCGTCATTAACACTGGTGCAAGTAGCAAATTTATAACCTTCGTAGCCAATTTGGGCAGCGACAGCTCCAGCTGCTTCAATTTTATTTTGAACAAATTGATCGATTTGTTTAGTAGTTAGCCCCGCTTTTATAAAATCCCGTAATGCTACATGAATATCAGAAAGGATTTTTCCTGATTCTTTCATGGCTTGAATTTCTCTTTCAGATTTAAGTGTGATCATTAATAGCCTTCTTTCTAATTTCATTATCGAATCTATTATAACGAATTACAGCTCTTTTTCCAGCCATTCGATTTCAATCCGAGCCGCTTCTTGCTGATTAGTAGCATTATAAATAGTTTGATAAGTTATTATTTTTTTAGCATCAGTTTGAGTCTCTAATTTGACATTAGCCTCTGTAAGAATTTTAACTTGATGCTCTCTAAGCAACTCTCGACCATACTTAATCGCTAAGTTTTTTATGTCATAATTATTTTGTAACCAAGAAGGAAGACTACCAATGGACCAATTTATATAAACAAGATTATTGACATGATGATTAAAATCAATATCTTGATTTGTTATAGCTTGGTCTTTTTCTTTCCAAAGAGTTATATCGTCAGGAAAATTAAGCTTTATTTTCTTAACCTCTTGTTGGTGGTCAATAAGTTGTAATTCTTCTAACTTTTTATGAGCAATACGGCCCATTTTCCTAGTTTTTAAATTAATCACCGCGAATTGCATCTGACATTCTAACAAAAGATGATCTTTAGACCTTATCTCGAACCACCGCTCTAATAAAAATCGGTTGGCCTGAATAATCTTAGTCTGAACTTCAATCGTATCACCATATTGAGGCAGTTGATTGATCATGCAGATGTTTTGCGTAATTACCCAACTTTCATCCTGCCCCAAAATAGAGTCAGTTTGATCAAATTGATTAACTTGATCATGCCTTGTGGAAGTTTCCAGAACAGCTTCTAATAGTTTAGTAAAATTATTACTTTTATTTTCTGGATCGATAAACCAATCAGTATTTATTTTAAATGTTTGAGTATAAGACGTCAGTTTTTCCACCATGTCATTTCCTCCCAAATAAGAATATCAGTAAATAAAGAAAAAAGGCAGGTTCAATGAACCCGCCTAAGTGTTAAGCTAATCAACTTATCTTGTTTTCTTTAAGACAAAGGATACTACTGCAATCAGAATAATCGCTCCAATTAATGATGGGAAAATAGCAATGCCAGATACTACAGGGCCAAAATTAGAGAAGAATTGACCACCTATCCATGAACCGATGATACCAGCAATGATATTTCCAATAACTCCCCCAGGAATATCTTTACCTAGAACCATACCTGCTAACCATCCAATGATTCCTCCAACAATTAAAGTCATAATAAGTCCCATAATTATACCTTCTTTCTTTCATTTCTATATAAATTATATAACAAATTACTACATTTTGCGAATCCTTTGTTTTGTCCTTACCCTATTAAGCGTTTGATGAGCTGCTCTTTTATTGATTTACTAATTTACTAAGATGTGAGAGTTTTTGAGAACTAAGATGAATTGTTTCTTCATAATAATTTAACAGCATGCTGGTGGCGTTTTTCCATGAATATTTTTCAGCTTCTCGACGGGCTCTTAACCCCATTTTCTTAAGCTTTAAAGGATTATCTAAAATCTTTAAAGCTTCCATTAATGACTTTATATTCCCTGATTGATAAATCATTCCTGTTTGGTTGGGAGTAATTTGTTCTAGGGTAGGACCATTTTCAGCAGCGATTACCGGAACTCCTGAAGCCATCGATTCTGAAATAACTAAGCCAAAAGTTTCTGAAACAGATGGGAATATAAAGGCGTCTCCTGTTGCATATGCCTTAGACAAGTCTTCTCCAGTTAAAAAGCCAGTGAAGGTCGTTTTTGTGCCTGTAAATAATTCTTCTAAATGTTGGCGCTCTGGACCATCCCCAACAATTGCTAAACAGATATCCTCTCGGTAAGAAAGGATTGGTAATAAATGATCTAAATCTTTTTCAGCAGCAAGTCGTCCAACATAGACTAGTAGTTTTTGATTATCTAATCCAAAAGTCCATTTGTTATATAAATTCTGATCAAAAAACTTAGGATGCCTCTTTTTAAAGTCAATACCACGCGGCATAACTCCTTCAGCAGCTATCCCCTGTTGGATTAATTCTACTTTTAAACTTTCTGAAACAGTAACATTTAAATCAGCGTCATTATGCCAAAAGCGAATATAATCCCATAGAATTGGTTTCAAGAGCGGTAAATTATAGGAATCAAGATAATCAGGCAAGTGTGTATGGTAGGAAGCTAATAAAGGAATTCCCAATTGCTTAGCATATTTAACAGCAGAAGTTACCATGAAAAATGGATTGACTGCATGAATAATATCAGGTTTAAAATTTTGAATAATTGTTTTCATTTTGCGAGAAGGTAAACCCCAAGGACGTGATTTGTATAAAGGAAAGTTAAAAGAATCCATCGGTATCACTTCTACACCCTTATACTCAGTAATTCCTAAATCAGGTGATACGACAATTATTTCATGACCCAAGTCCTTCATAGCAATTGTCATATGAGCAAGGCGTGTACAGATACCATCTGTAGCAGGTACAAATGTTTCTGTTGCTATTAAAATTCTCATTTCACTTCTCCTTTTACCTTAATGTCCTATCTTAATAATTATTATAACTCAATGATAAAAAGATACTGTAAATTTATTGTAAAATTTAGGTAAAGCTTTTATTTTTCCCTTTTGCGCGGTTTCCCAATGTTTTTAGTATTACGCTTACGATTTTTCTTTTTAGCTTTGACTGCTGTTTTTGGTTTTTTTGGATGTGATTTACTCTTAGTTATTCGTTTACTAGACCGTTTTATTTCTTCCTCCTCAGGCCATTCATTTAATAATTTACGATCATAAAGCACTCTTTCTTCTAAGTGAATACTACTGTCATCAAGCATATTTTTTAGGTCTATAGCTTCTTGTTGATTGACCAGTGAAATAGCACATCCCTCATTCCCCATGCGTCCAGTTCTTCCTGAACGATGATAATAAGTCCGCACATCTCGTGCTGGATGATAATGAATAACATAAGGTATTCCTTCTATATCAAGTCCTCTAGAAGCTAAATCCGTCGTTAATAAATAGATTGTTTTTTGCTGTCTAAACTGTTCTAAGGCCATTTGTCTTTCTCGATTGGTTAATTGACTATGAAGTACAGATATGGATAAATTTTCAAAAATCATTTTTGCAGCAGCTCTTTCTAACTCACTAATTTGATCAAAAAAGACAATCGCTTGCATGCTTTCAATTTGAGCCAAACGTTTTAACATATTTGTTTTTTGTCGATTGTTAACTTCTAGGTACAAATGTTCAGTTTGCATATTGGCTGAATGCATTGAAATTTCTAAACGATCATATTCATAATTTTTTGCTTGTAAATAATCAAGAAAATCTTTACTTTTAGTAGCTGAAAAATAATAGCGTTTAATATCTCTCATGAGGCGTTTCTCAATCATTTCAATGTCTGCTATTTGCTGCTCACCTTTTGAAAAAAGATAGTCTGCTTCATCATAGACAATCCATTTAACCGTGTGAACCTTCAGTTTAGATGTTTGCTTTAGTAACTCATTAAAACGTCCAGGAGTTGCCACAATAAGCTCCGGTTTATTTTTTAATTTTTTAATTTGTCTTTTGACATTAGCACCGCCAACAATACTCATAGAAGTCATTCCAAGTAATCGGCTCCATTCATCCACCACTAAAAAAATCTGCTGAGCTAATTCTTGAGTAGGGGCAAATATGATGGCTTGTAGATGTTGGTTTACTTCAATCTTTTCTAGGATAGGAAGCAAATAGGCCAGTGTTTTTCCCGTACCAGTTGGCGAAATAGCTACAACCGGCTCTTCATTTTTAAGGTAGGGATAGACTTGTTTTTGAATAGGTGTTGCCTCGGAAAAATGTTTTTCTTGCCAGTGTTTTTTTAATTGTGTATTTGATAATTCCTTCATACAATCTCCTTCTTCATGAAAGAACGGCTAAAAGTCATTGACTTCTAACCGTTCAAGGGTCTTATAATAGTTTAGCTGACTGACGTAATAACTCAAGAACTTGAACCACTTGCAAGGATAATTGTCTCCAGTTCTCATACAATATTTCTTGATGAATTGTTTTTTCTTCATGGATCATATCTGAAAAGCTTAATAACTCATCAAACATTGGATTAGCTGGTAAATAATCTATGATTTGGGCCTTCTTACCCTCTGTGTTAACTAAACTCACCTTGGTTAAGCGTGAGATATCATTAATGATAAAAGTTTCTTGGCCAATATAAATTTCACTCGGCATCAAAGAATGAACAGTCTTGGACAAAAAGATTGAAACTTGTGTTTGAGCATACTTTAAAATGACTGTACCAAACAAATCAACTTGTCGTCCATCATCTATCGCATGATAGTAAACAGATTCAGGAAGACCAAATAAGTCGAGCGCTATGTATAAAGGATAGACACCTAAATCCATCAAGGAACCACCATGAAAATCAGCATTAAAAACATTCGGAACTTGCCAACCCTTTTCTTTGGATTCTAAGTAAGTTTCATAGCGAGAAGAGTATTGTCCCATATTAAAGTTAGCACCATATAAAGGACTGTCCAACTCTTTCATTTTATGTTTAATTAAAGGCTTCAAACGACTATAATTTCGACTATGATAGTGCATTGCCGCTTCAAATACATAAACTCCGACTTCGTCAGCGAGTGAATAGAGCTCATGCCATTGAGCCGAGGAGGTTACCATAGGTTTTTCAATAATTACATGCTTTTTTGCTTTTACAGCTTGGATAGCCTGCTGAAAATGAAAGGAGTTAGGACTAGCGATATAAATCACTTCGATTTTAGGATCATAGAGAATATTATTTAATTCATTGGTAAAATAATCGGCATCATGTTTTTGTGCAAGCTGTTTAGCCGAGTCAAGATAACGTGAATAAACCGCTGTGAGATGGTAACGCTGTGTTAACCGAGCCGCATTCATCATTTGCTCAGTAATCCATGAGCTACCGATCGTCGCATAGTTCAACATGACAAACGCTCCTTTAGGATCACCATTATTTTCTTAAAGTTTCTTCATCGACTTGGTCGAGGTAGGCCTCTATACTTGCTAAAGTATCCGCAAGATTGCCAGGTTCAAATGGTGACTTCAAGTTCCCTGTTGCAATAATTTCTGTGAAAGTCTGAGTTCCCCCAACCTTACAAATATTCAAATAATCTTCCCAAGCTTTTGGATCATGATCTACTTGGCTACGTTTCCAGAATTGGAAAGCACATACTTGAGCCAAAGTATAATCAATATAATAGAAAGGCATAGTGAAGATGTGCAATTGTTTGAACCACCAGCCTCCATTTTCATAGAACTCATTGCCTTGGTAATCAATCCAAGGGTTGTAAATTTTTTCTAATTTTCTCCAAGTTTGACGACGTTCTTCTGGTGTCATGTTTGGATTTTCATATACTTCATGTTGGAAGTGGTCCACACAAACACCATAAGGAATAAATTGAACAGCTCCAGCTAAATGTTGATACTTAAACTTCTCAATGCTATCACCAAAGAAGTTTTTCATCCATGGCCAAGTTAAAAATTCCATTGACATTGAATGAATCTCACAAGACTCTAAAGTTGGCCATACAGCTTCAGGGGTTTGAATCCATCTTGAATTATAAACTTGGAAGGCATGGCCTGCCTCGTGAGTCAATACTTCAACGTCGTGTGATGTACCATTAAAGTTGGCAAAAATATAAGGCGTCTTGTAATTTGGTAGATACGTACAATAACCACCTGTATCTTTACCTGGTTTAGACTCTAAATCTAAAACATCGTATTCAATTAATAAGTCAATGAACTCACCTGTTTCTGGTGATAATTCATGGTACATTTCAACACCTTTAGCAACAATCTCTTCTGGACTTCCTTCAGGTTTGGCATTGCCTGTAGGGAAAGTTAGACCTAAGTCATAAAAGGCTAGCTTATCCAAACCTAGACGTTCACGCTGACGTTCAAATAGTTTCTCAGCTAAAGGTACGACATGTTTTTGCACTTCTTTGCGATAGACTTCAACGTCCTTACGGTCATAGTCTAAACGTGCCATACGCGCATAACCCACTTCAACAAAATCTTTAAAACCTAGCTTTGTTGCAATTTCGTGACGCGTTTTAACTAATTGATCATAAATACGATCAAACTCATCTTGGCGTTCTAAATACCAATCAGTAATTAACTCAGAAGTTTCTTTACGTACTTTTCGATCAGCATCTTGAGTAAAGGCGCCAATACTTGATAAGTTATAAATTTCACCTTTATACTCAATTTCAGCAGAAGCTTTTAACTTACCATACTCTGATACCAAACGATTTTCCTTTTGTAATAGCGGTATAATTTCTGGAGAAAAGATTTTCAAATGATTTTCTGCTAACTTAAAGAAAGTGTGAGGTAGTTCTTCTTCTAATTCTTTACGATAAGGTGAGCCAAGTGTAGCTCGATAATAGTCACTTTCCCACTCACTAATAAGGGGTGAGTTTTCATCCCAGAAATCCGTTTCATCTGAATAGAATTGATCACGGGTATCCACTGAATGACGAATTGAAGTTAATGTTGAATTCGTTTCAATATCTCTTTGAATGTCTTGAATGGCCTTAACCGCTGCAAGTGCATCCTCAGCCGACTCAGCTTTTTTGATTCCCTCAATTTGCTGTTGGAATGACTGTTTTAAAAGAGACATATCTGGTCTTTTATATTCGAATTCATTGAATTTCATGCTTCCACATCCTTTTTTATTTATTATTTTTATTATAACACAGCGTGAATATGCTGAAAACGATTTAAAAATAAACTTTTTTGACTGCTTTTGCTATACTATATCTAAGTGAATTTAAGGAGCATCCAAATGACTAAGAAATTTCAATATAAAGGGATCGTCATTTATCAAAAATTAATTAAGGCCAGTGATCCGACATTGGTCTTATTTAAATTGAAACTAATCAAGCATCCATTAAATCCTATTGACTTAATAAACCAAGAATTTACTGCTTTGATTGCCCGTAAAGCTTTAACTTTTATGTATGAGGTTATGGTGGGAGATCAGATTCTTATATACGGACACTTTAACAATAAAAAGCAATTTATTACTGAAAAATATCTTATTGAAAAAAGAGTCCCCCGCTCATATGAAAAAGTAATCCAACAACTCCCTAATCAAAAAAAACTCTAGAAAGGAGACCCATCCTTGCCTAAAGAAAGCCCTGAAGAAATACGACATAATATTGAACAAAGACTCCCTTTATTACCTGAATTGCCCGGATGCTACTTAATGAAAGATGCTAATGATAAAATTATTTATGTGGGTAAAGCTAAAAACTTAAAAAACCGCGTGCGATCTTATTTCAGAGGAGCCCATGATAGTAAAACAGCAAAACTGGTTTCTGAGATTCATCATTTTGAAACAATTGTTACCAATTCTAACAAAGAAGCTTTGATCCTTGAAATTAATTTGATTCAACAATACAAGCCGCAATACAATATAAAACTTAAAGATGGCAGTATGTATCCTTATTTAAAAATAACTAATGAAAAGGACCCTCAATTAATTATTACCAATCGAGTTCTTAAGGATGGCGGACATTATTTTGGACCTTTTCCAAACGTACAAGCCGCTACAGCCACTCAACAATTATTACATAAAATTTATCCTCTAAGACGTTGTGGTAAAAATGAAAAGCGCGCTTGCTTTTACTACCATTTGGGACAGTGTATTGGTTGTTGTGATCATCCCGTTTCAAAAGAAACCTACCAAAAGCAAATTAATCGGATTAAACGTTTCTTTAATGGTGAAGTCGGTCCAATTAAAAACGACTTGAAGCGCAAGATGTCTGAAGCAGCTGATAAGCTAGAATTTGAACAAGCTGCTGATTTACGCGATCAGATTGAATATATTGAGACAACCGTTGAAAGACAAGCTATTATGAGTCAAGATTATGATAATATGGATGTCTTTAATTTCTATTATGATAGGGGATGGATATCTATACAAACCTTTATGTTAAGACAGGGTTCTATTCTTAAACGTAAAGCTGCTCTTTTTCCTAGTTATGGTGAAAAAGAACCAGATCATGAACTAACAACTTATATTGCTCGCTTCTATAAAGAGCAATATAATGTTATTCCAAAAGCTATCTTAGTCCCTGCTTCTGTTGATCAAGAGGTTTTAGAAGAAGTCTTTGAAATTCCTGTTCAAACACCTCTTAGAGGAAAGAAAAAGGCAATGCTCGATTTGTGTGAAAAAAATGCTAAATTAGCTTTAGATGAGAAATTCCGCTTAATTGAAGCTAGCACACGTAAAACGCTGGGCGCCATCGAAGAGTTAGCAGAGGCCCTTCAAATTGAACAGGCTAATCATATTGAAGCATTTGACCACTCACATATCCAAGGTGTTCATACGGTCTCGGGGATGGTTGTTTATCAAGAGGGTAAACCAGATCGCAAAAATTACCGTAAATTTAAGATTAAGAGTGGAGATGGAGCCAATGAATTTGCTCATTCTCAAGAAGTAATCAGGCGTCGTTACACTCGCTTGCTCAAAGAAAAAAAACCATTACCTGATTTAATTTTGATGGATGGAGGGATTATACAAGTAAGAGCCGCTAGAGATGTCTTGGAAAATGAGTTAGGATTAGCTATCCCCGTAGTCGGTATGGTTAAAAATGATAAACACAAGACGGCCTCCTTACTGGAAGGTTACACTGAAAAGATAGTCGACCTTGATCCGCGTTCCCAAGCCTTCCACTTTATTCAAAGAGTGCAAGAAGAAGTTCATCGGTATGCAATATCTTATCACCGAAAAGTACGTGCTAAGAGTCAGGTGGCTTCTATTTTAGATACTATACCAGGAGTTGGCCCGGCTACACGCTCTAAACTTTTAAAACACTTTAAATCATTACAAAAAATTAAAGAATCTGATGTAGACACTTTGCGTAGATTGGGCATTTCCCGTCCGACCTCAAAACGAATTCTCGAATTTCTTAATGATTCTAATAACTGATAAGAAAAACCTTGCATAATTGGCACTGACCCCGAATAGTGAGACAAACATAAAAACACCTCCGTTGAATTCGTGTGAAATGAATTTAATGGAGGTGTTTGATTAGGGTTAATCACCTAGCTTATTCTGCAGAAACAAAATGGAAATGTATTGAATTGAAAAATGAAAGCCGGACTAATAAACAAATAATGGATGAATTAAACATTAAGAACACATCTCAAGTAAAAACTTGCTGGCGTTGGGATCGTTAAGGTCAAACCTAGCGCTTCAATCAAGCTGGAGGTAAAGAATAGACTTATGGCAAAGGATTAGAAGAACTTAGCGAGATAGATCCACTCAAAATCAAATTAAAACGTCATCAAGCAGCGATGGATGTCCTAAAAAAACACAAAGTGTTGAAGAGGAGTGGGTACCAAAAGTAGTCGTCGAAACGGTTGAAAGTTTAAAAGCACATGTTTCGGTAAGTTTAATCCTCTCCTGCTAAGGGATCGCTCGATCTACTTATTATCGTTAGAAAGTTCGTGTAAATGCTAACCTAGAAAATGAAGGGAAAATTAAAATTGGACAATTATGTAAGAAACAGCCTTTCACCTATGGTTACCGTAAAATCACCCATTTAATCAACTTATAAACAGAAAAAACTGTTAATCATAAGCGAGTTCAACAAAAATTAGGCTAGGTGTCACCGGTTCAATACCGACAACAAACAGCCTAACAAAGGTGTTCTTTATTCTGTCCCATTTATGGGGTGCAGTGCCAAATCATGCAAGGTTTTTATAATTATTCTTAAGAAATAGAAAGCATTATATTAGCCATTTGTATTTAAAATACTTTCGTCAGTCTCTAAAGTCATTTCTTCAGGTTCACGTAAGAAGGTAAAGCCTTCACCATCCACTTGTTGAACATCGTTAACCGCAATAAATGCTTTAGGGTCAATATTATGAACAATCTTTTTAACCGCCATTAGCTGACGATTGGAAACCACCACATATAATATTTGTCGTTGAGCCTTTGAGTAGAAGCCATAACCAGAGAAGATAGTAACCCCGCGCTTAACTTTATCCATAATTTCATTACCAATTTCTTCATGTTTTTCTGAAATAACAAACAGTGCATTTTTAGGATTGTAACCTGTAACCCAGAAGTTTAAGATTCGGCTATACAGGAGAATCCCAACAATGGAAATAGCGCCTTTTTCTAGACCAATCGCAAAAAATAATAAGGAAATAATCACTCCATCAAATATTAGTAAAGCATTTGAAACGCTAATTCCAACATACTTATTCAAAATTAAAGCAAGAATATCTGTACCTCCGGTTGATCCACCGCCACGAATGACAATTCCCAATCCTGTTCCCATAATTACCCCTGATACTAAAGGAGCAACTAATTGGTTATCTGGAATGAAAGGGGTAGGCTGAACGACTTTTAAAAAAAACGAAAGTGCAGCAATTGATAAGAGCGTATAAACAATCGTCATTTTACTCAATAATTTCCAACCAATAATCAGAATAATCACGTTTAAAACGAAGGCGGTCTTAGGAATATCAAAGTTTAGAGTATAGTGAAGAAAGAGGGTAAAACCAGTAACTCCGCCATCTCCCAACTCGTTCGGTAAAGATACTAAGTTGATAGCTAATGCGACTAAGAATGTTCCGACGATTGTCATTAATAATGACGATATGATATTTTTCATTTTTACACTTCCTATCTTCTTTTATAAATGGCTTTTCTTATAATTGTTTGAATCCAGTAAAAACGACACAAATGTCGGTTTTCACTTGTCTCGTTTATGATTCCTTATAGCTACATTGTTTGCAATTTTTCAAGGATTAACTCATTAACGACTTGGGGGTTTGCTTGACCTTTAGTTTTTTTCATAACTTGTCCTACAAAAAATCCAACAGCTCGATCTTTTCCATTCTTATAGTCTTCAACGGATTGTGGATTATTTTCAATAATATCTTCAATCAAAGGTTTCAATTGGGCTGGATCTGAAAGTTGAGCCATTCCTTGAGCTTCAACAATTTCTTTAGCGTTGCCCCCTTCTTGAGCTAATATTTTGAAGAGTTTTTTGGCAATTTTGGAAGAAATTGTTCCTTTATCAATTAGTTGGATCATTTCTGCTAAATTCTTAGGAGTTAAAGCTGTTTGAGAAAGCTCAAGCTGTTGTGCATTTAGATAAGCAGATACTTCTCCCATTAACCAGTTGGAAGCTTGCTTTGCATCTGCTCCTTCTTGAATAGTTTCTTCAAAGAAATCTGACATTTCCTTTTGAAGGGTTAAGACCATGGCATCGTATTCCGGAAGCTGATAATTCTCAACATACTTTTTACGACGCACTTCTGGCATTTCTGGCATCGTTTGCTGGACTTGATCAATCCATTCTTGTGAAATAGTTACCGGTGGTAGATCTGGTTCAGGGAAGTAGCGGTAATCTGCCGCCCCCTCTTTAGTACGCATTAGAATCGTTTGTCCTGTTTTCTCGTCATAACGACGTGTTTCTTGATAAATGATACCACCAGATCTTAAAATATTTTCCTGACGTTTTTCTTCAAACTCTAAACCTTTGCGAACATAATTAAAGGAATTTAAGTTCTTGATTTCAGTTTTTGTCCCGAAAGCTTCTTGGCCAAAAGGTCGAATTGAAATATTACCATCGCAGCGTAAAGAGCCCTCTTCCATTTTCACATCCGAAACGCCTGTATACATTATTCTCTCCCGTAAGGCTTCTAGAAAGGCGTGGGCCTCTTTAGGGGAACGAATATCTGCTTCGGTAACAATTTCAATTAATGGCGTACCTTGGCGATTTAAATCAACATATGAATAGCCGTCCACTCCGTGTGTGTTTTTTCCTGCATCTTCTTCCAAATGAACACGTTCAATACGTATCCGACGTTTTTTTCCTTCTACTTCAATATCCAGGTATCCATTAGACCCGACCGGTTGATCAAATTGAGAAATTTGGTAAGCAGATGGATTATCCGGGTAAAAATAATTTTTACGATCAAACTTCATCTGCTTAGCTACCTGGCAATTTAAAGCTAGAGAAGCTTTCATTCCGTATTCTATCGCTTGGCGATTCATAGTCGGTAACGCTCCCGGATAGCCCCAATCTTTCTCATTGGTATTGGCGTTGGGATCCACACCGAAGCCAACAGGTGAGGAAGAAAAGATTTTAGATTGGGTTTTTAATTCCACATGGACTTCAAGTCCGATTACTGTTTCAAAATTCATCTAGATCCTCCTATAGTTTAGGTGCTTGCTTAACAAAGTCGTGACCTTGCTCAAAATCATAAGCCATTTGGTAAAGTAAGGCTTCGCTATCCACTGGGCCTGTGAGTGCCATTCCAATAGGCAAGCCCTTGCTATCAAAGCCGGCAGGTACAGATAGGCTGGGTATTCCAGCCAAATTAACCGGGATTGTCAACAAATCTGCCACATACATTTTGAGCGGATCTGAAATGCGTTCACCAATTTTGTAAGCTGTCGAATTAGTGACCGGTCCCATAATAAGATCGAATTGATCAAATACTTCTTTAAAGTCTTGAATAATTAATGAGCGCACTTGCGCTGCCTTCTTGAAGAATTTATCATAGGCGCCTGAGCTTAAAGAATAAGTCCCTACCATTAATCGTCGCTTGACTTCAGGACCAAAGCCTTCAGAGCGAGATTTTAAGTAGATTTCTTCTAAATTTTCAGCTGCTTTTGAACGATAACCGTAGCGAATACCGTCATAACGCTGTAAATTAGATGAAGCTTCCGCAGAAGCTAGTATGTAATAAACATTAATCCCGTACTCAGAGTGAGGAAGAGAAACTTCTTCAACGATTGCTCCTTTACTTGTAAAATAATCAGCTGCTTTTTCCATTGCTTGACGAACATCCGCATCAATGACCTCTGATTGATATTCTTTAGGAAAAGCAATTCGCTTGCCTTCAATGGATTGACCAATCAAACTGCTAAAATCTAATTTTTCGTCGGCTAAACTGGTCGCATCATTTGGATCATGCCCCGCAATCACTTGTAAAAGTAAAGCGTTATCTTCAACTGTTAAAGTCATCGGTCCGACTTGATCAAGACTAGAAGCAAAAGCGATCACTCCATGACGAGAAACACGACCATAAGTTGGCTTCATTCCAACAATACCTGTATAAGAGGCAGGTTGACGAATCGAACCACCGGTATCGGTTCCTAAAGCTGCTGGCACCTGTCTAGCGCTTACGGCTGCTGACGACCCCCCCGAAGAACCTCCTGGTACTCTTTCAAGATCCCAAGGATTTTTACTTGTTTTAAAATAGGAATTTTCAGTAGATCCTCCCATAGCGAACTCATCTAGGTTAACCTTACCCACTATAATGGCTCCTGCCTTTTTTAATTGTTTTATAACAAAGGCATCATAAGTTGGCACAAAATCTTCAAGCATTTTACTGGCTGCAGTTGTTTTAAAATCAGCTGTTAAAATATTATCTTTGATTGCTATAGGAATGCCTTTTAATAATTTTGAATCATTATTCGAATAGCCTTCTTCATCTGCAGCTTTAGCCACTTCAAAAGCCGGCTCTTTAAAATCTTCATAATTTAAAAAGGATTGAACAGCACTCTCCAAAGTCTCAATTTGCCGGTAGGTATGTTCAAGCAATTCGACAGCTGTAAATGTTCCTGATTCTAGCCCTTTTTTCATCTCAGTAATGGTTGTTGGGAATTTTTTCATCTTAATCTCCTTTTTCATCTTCGATAATCACTGGTACTTGAATATAGCCTTCATTTACTGTTGGGGCATTATCCAATAAGGCTCGATAAGACGGATTAGGGACTGCGATATCTTCACGATAAACATTCTTCAACTGGTTACCATGATAAGTCGGCTCGACACCTTCCGTGTTCACCTCTTGTAAATGCTCAACCATTTCAACAATCTCTTGGATATTTGGAGCAAATTGGTCCAGTTCTTCCTCACTAAAACTTAATTTGGCTAATTTTGCAACATGCTTAATTTCCTCGCGTGTAATCATTCTTTTCCCCCTCTTCTTATTGTCTAAATATATGTGATTGATACTCCGTTTCTCCTGCATTTCTACCTATATAAGCTTCTGTATCCGCATTAGAAACAATTTTAATCTCAATTGCTATGTTCTCAGGTAATGTTTTCTGCGCAGTGTCCAGCACATGCTGACTTAAAGCAGTAATTTCTGTTGTTTGATAAAACTGTGTGACTATTTCAATATCTAATGTTTTCAACTGATCGTCTGCATATAATACTTGACCGGAAATACCATTCAGATTGGGGAAAAACTCACGAATGCCTTTAGAAAAACTATCAAAATAAGCGTATTTTTCTGCTTCGACACCTGAATCAGTCATAGGTAGAGCAACTCGGTATTCATTAAGCTCTTTCCAATCAGAAACCGCATTTCCCTCACGTGAAATACCATCCAAGACAAAACTACCCCCTACAATTTCATCAGAAGGTGCCTGTCGGTATATACCCACTAGAATAGGAATAGATCTCAATTCTTCGGTTGCTCTTAAACGACCCACAATTATATTAGCATAAGCTCTTCCGCGCTCACGCATTTCTCCCATAGAGATTTCTTCTTCGTAAACAACCCCCTCTGGGTCGGTGTACTCATAACGCGAATTCATGGATAAGCCAAGAACAATACCTGCTAGCTTGTACCCTGTTTCAGTTTCAACCATAATATTTTTTTCTAAAATTTGCGATAAGTAAATAGGCGTAGATTGAACCTGAGTGACAACCTGATCTGGCCTACCGGCGTTCTCATCAATGATATTACCCTCTACATCAACCATAACCTCTTGACCATCTTCTAAAACCGAAGTTACTGTCGCTTCTTCAATAGTAGGGGATTGATTCTCAACAGTCGTATCAGTGTCAGAAGATGTTGTTTCACGATTAGCACCACCACTATCGACAGGGATAGCAGGGTTTAAGCCTGCTGGATTATTGTCTGCTTCTCTGCCTACCCAAGAAGTCAGTGTATCACCATCAATCAATTGGCCTTCTTGTAAAAAGTATTGATCGGTAGGAAACACCTCTCGTGACAAACGTAACAGACCATCTTCGAAAGCAAAGGCATTGCCCGTTGAAGATAATGTGTAGTCTGCACTAGCTGAGGGGCCGAGTTGATACTTACCATCTGTTATTACAGCTCGATAATTTTCATTAGCTAATTGGTTAGAAGTTGACCTGGCCATCACCTTCTCAGGTGTCAGTTCTGCTTCTTCTTTTTTTACCTCTAAATTATTTAAGCAACCTGACAATAAAGTAAGACAGGTTAGCAATGTGATACATTTCAATTTATTTTGCATCGTTAATTCCACTTTCTACTAATTTTTCTATAAATGTAGATTCATCTATGATTGTAACACCTAAATCCCGAGCTTTTATTAATTTACTGCCGGCTTCTGCCCCCGCAATCAATATATCTGTTTTCTTTGAGACTGAGCCGGTTACATTTGCTCCTAAATTTTGTAAAATTTGCTTTGCTTCATTACGAGTATAAGCATTCATACTACCAGTTAGAACAATAGTCTTTCCTTTAAATTCATTGGTCTGTTGAGTGCCAATCACGGTTGTTTGAAAATCGGTTTTGACACCTATTTTTTTTAAACGATCAATCAATTTTAATGAAGACTCTTGTTGGAAATAATGAACCAGTGATTGAGAGATGATTTCACCTATGCCCTCAATTTGACCGACTTGTTCTGCCTCGGCAATCATCACTGTTTCTATTGTACCAAATTCTTCGGCAATTAGGCGAGCAGCTTTTGCACCGACATGACGAATTCCCAAAGCAAATAGTAATCGATCTAATCCCCTATCCTTAGACTCATTAATCGCTTGGATCAAGTTGTTAGCTGACTTTTCTTTAATCTTATCAAGTTTTAAAAGGTCTTCTTGCTTGAGATAATAAAGATCAGCCGGATTTTCAATCAAATGATGGTCCAATAATTGCTCAATAATTTTTTCACCCAGACCATCAATATTCATGGCTAATCGGGAAACAAAATGAGTAATCTGAGCCAACCTTTGGGCGGGACAGTTAGGATTAACACATCTTAAAGCCACTTCATCTTTAATTTTCACTAGCTCTTCATGACATTGTGGACATTCGGTAGGAATAGCTACCGGTCGATCATCTCGCTTTCTTTTAGTTAGATCAACCTCTAATATTTCGGGAATAATATCTCCTGCCTTATGGATAACGACTTGATCACCTATATGTAAATCAAGTTTTTCAATAAGATCTACATTATGAAGACTTGCTCTTTGAACAGTAGTTCCTGCCAATTGAACAGCCTCCATAATAGCGGTAGGGGTAACTACTCCAGTTCTACCCACTGTCCAATCTACATTAAGTAAAGTTGTTTGAGCAACTTCTGCTGGAAACTTATAGGCAATTGCCCAACGGGGCGCTTTAATAGTATGCCCCAATTTTTCTTGATATTCAAAAGCATTGACTTTAATAACCACTCCATCAATCTCATAGGGTAATTGGTGCCTTTTTTGGCCAACCGTTTGGATAAACTCCCATACTTCATTAAAATTATGACATTCTTTTCTAAAAGAGTTCGTTCTTAAGCCAACAGCTTCCATCTCTTCTAGGAGTTCTCCTTGAGAAGTTGCCTCTATATCCGATTGACTAGAGCAATTATACATAAATATGTTTAGTTGCCTCTTTGCTGCCTTTGCGGGATCTTTCTGTCGCAATGCACCAGCTGCCGCATTGCGAGGATTAGCCAAGGGACTTTCCCCTGCCTCATCTCTTTGTTCATTTAATTTTAAAAAGACCTCTTTAGGCATATAAGCTTCTCCTCGAAATTCACCTGAAATGGGCTTTCTCAGTCGTAATGGTAAGGAATGGATTGTTCGTAGGTTTTGAGTAATATCTTCTCCCGTTTGACCATTACCTCGTGTAGCTCCTCGAACAAACAAACCATCTTCATAAGTTAAGGCAATGGCAAGACCATCGATTTTACACTCACAGATAAAAGAATGCTGAGACCCAACCACTTCTTCTACCTTTTTAATAAAAGCATGTATGTCTGCTTCATTAAAAGCATTACTTAAAGAGTACATGGTTTGAGCATGTTTAACCTTTTGAAAACCTTCTAACAGCTGGTCACCCACTCTCTGACTAGGTGAGTCCAAAGTGACCCACTCCGGATACTTAGCTTCAATCATGAGCAATTCTTGATACAGCTCATCATACTCTGCATCCGTAATTAATGACTGATCCAATACATAGTAAGAGTAAGCATAATTATTTAATTTTTCTTTTAAAGCATCTAAACGTTGTCTTTCTTTCTGCTGATTAGACATCAGGAGCCTCCTAATCTGATAACTTAGTAATTGGAGCAAATGCTGCCATTAACTGTTTAATTCCTTGCTCTGGAAAAGCTACTTTTAAAATTTGGTCGCTAGCTGACTTGTCAACTTTTACAATTGTCCCTTGACCCCAAGCTTTGTGGTCCACTTTGTCTCCCACTTGCCAGTTAATCATTTCTAGACCTTTGACATTTGAAGTTGCTTGGAAAGCTCGCTTCTTCTTAACGGGAGCCGAAGGGGGACTTAACTTAACTCTATTGGCTTGGTTTTTTCCTCGATTATTTGCAGTAAATCTTTTGACTCTTCCTGGAAGTCCAATATGCTCAAGTAAATCTTGTTCAATCTCATCTATAAATCGACTAACTAAATTTTGCTGATAACGTCCGTATAGTAGACGATTGGATGCTGCTGTTAAATATAATATTTCCTCAGCGCGTGTCATTCCTACATAGGCTAATCTTCTTTCTTCCTCTAAATCTTCTTCATTATCAAAAGAACGATAGGATGGGAAAATCCCTTCTTCCATTCCAACAATAAAGACAACCGGAAATTCTAAGCCCTTGGCTGCATGTAGAGTCATCAAAGTGATACCCATTTGTTCATCCTCTTCTTGGTTATCACTAACCAAAGACAATTCTGTAAGGAATTGAGTCAATAAAGCTGTTGATTGATTAGTATCGTCCTCACTTTCCACTGCTGACTCAAATAGATCCAAAGCAACATTTGAACCTGATATTTCTAAAATTGCTTGCGATTCGATAGTGCTTTGATCTTGATTTTGAAAATCAGGATCTTTTTCTAACAGTAAACTATGATCCTCTTGGTCAAAAAGTTTAGTTACTGAAGCAAATTCTTCTAAGTTTTCTAAGCGAGCTCGACTTTCAAGAGTGCCTTCTTCAATTAAAGCCTGAGTATAGTTTGAAAGCTGCCACACTTGCTCTACTAGTTCACTCATAGAGAGATATTTTGCTTGTTCTTGAAGATTTTTAACCATTTGAGCAAACGTTTGTAATTTCTTTTGTACTGCTTTAGATAGTTGAGACTGATCTAAATAATCGATCGCCATGAACCAGGGTAACTGAATCTGAGCAGCAAAATTTGATAACCGCTCGATAGTGGTATTTCCAATTCCACGTTTAGGAACATTCACAATTCGATTAAAGCTAAGGTTGTCAGCGGGGTTATTAATTAACCTTAAATAAGCCAAGGTGTCTTGGATTTCTTTACGAGCATAAAACTTCAAGCCCCCAATAATTTTATAAGGTAAATTGGCTTTTAACAGCTGGTCCTCTAAAGAGCGTGACTGAGCTTGAGTTCGATAAAGAATAGCAAAATCATCATTTTTTAAATTAAAACGATCTTTAAGCTCAATAATTTCTTGAATAACAAAAAGCGCTTCCTCTGAGTCGTTGTCTGAATGATAAAACTTAATCTTGCTTCCTTTGTCCTTATTAGACCATAATTTCTTAACTTTACGATTTCGATTATTTTTAATCACACTATTAGCTGCAGCTAAAATATTTTGACTGGAACGGTAGTTTTGTTCTAATAGAATCGTTTTAGCTTGAGGAAAGTCAGATTCAAAGTTTAAAATGTTTTCCATATTTGCGCCGCGCCAGCCATAAATAGATTGATCAGCATCTCCTACTACACAAATGTTATTAAGAATTCCTGTTAATAATCGAATGAGTTGATACTGAGTATTATTGGTATCTTGGTACTCATCAACATGAATATATTGAAACTTATGCTGATAAAAGTGACGGACATCATCATATTCTTCTAATAATTTAACAGTATTAAGAATCAAATCATTAAAATCCATGGCGTTGGCTTGTTTTAATTTTGTCTGATAAAGTTGATAGACTTTTGCATAAATTTCTTCAACAAAATTACCGGCAGTTTGTAAATAATGTGCTGGGCTTTTACCTTCATTTTTTGCTTGTTCAATTTGCCATAGAAGATTCTTATCTTTAAATTGTTTGCTATCTAAATTTAATTCTTTTAACACTTGACGCATCAAAGTTAGTTGTTCAGATGGGTCTACGATTGAGAAATTTCGTTGATAACCGATTTTTTCGCCCTCTCTTCTAAGTATCCTCACACACATTGCATGAAATGTTGAGACCCATATAGAGTCTGCATCTGGGCCAACTAAGTTTTTAATCCGCTCTTTCATTTCATTTGCGGCTTTATTTGTAAAAGTAATAGCCAATATATTCCAAGGATTTACTCTTTCTTCTTCAACAAGATAAGCGATTCGGTGAGTAAGAACCCGTGTTTTTCCTGAACCTGCCCCAGCGGCTATTAACAGCGGTCCCTGGGTAGTCAATACAGCCTCCTTTTGCTTATTATTTAATCGACCTATACTTTCTAATAAATTCATATTATCACTCCATTTCACCAACGCTTCCAATATTTGATATTATATCAAAAATAAGAACAATCTCCTATGTCCTTTATAGCCTTCTCTCAACTCCTCATAAAATAAAAAGAAGCCAAGGCTATCCCTTCAGCTTCTTAATTCTATTGAATTTTATATAATCCGGTCATTTCAATTTGCCGATCACACGATATTAAACTATCTCCCGTTATGATTACCTGTCCTTCCAAATGATTGTGTAATTGTCCAGGAAAATTTACTAAAGCAAAACCCCAATCTGTGCGAGACATATATTGTGTCATGACATTTTCTATATTTAAATATTCTAAAGGAATCGCTATAGCTGCTGCTGATTTTACTTTTAAAGTAGGCAAAGGCAAGCCTGACAGTGCTCGCATACACGCTTCGAATTGCGATATGGACATCGAGCCGATTGTAAAAGTTGCCGCTTGCGATAAGCCAATCGAAGCTTGATTGATGTAAATAACACCAGAAGATGTAATAAAGAACTCTAATGTCAAAGCCCCAATCAATGTAAGTGACTCAGCAATTAATCGGCCTAATCGGTTGATTTCATTAGAAACCTCATCAACAATACGCGCAGGATACCTTACTTGTGTACCAATAATTAACCCTTTATCTACTAATTCAAAGGGAGGATAAATCAATAATTCTCCTCGCTCATTTCTGACAACAGTCAAAGAAACTCTCTTCTCAACTGGAATCCAAGCCTCAAGTATACATGTTGCTTGCTCAACTTTCTTCTCTGCTAAAGGTAAATCATCCTCATTGAATAGAAGAATGTGGTCCTTGGCTTGATTCAAATGTCGTTGTCCTGACTTAAGAACACAAGGATAACCTATATATTCTATCGCTTCTTTAATATCTTCAATGGAAGTCACCATTGAAAAAGGAGCTACTAAACTTTTAGTAGAGTCTAAATAAACTTTTTCAATTAAACGGTCTGTTGTAATTGCAACTAAATCTTCTGATAAAGCCAAGTCAGTATATTCTTCCAATAATTTATAATGTCGGTTTGATAAAATACCTGGTTCAATATATATCATATCCACTAAGCTTGCAAATTCGATTAAACTCTCGTCTTGATAGTTAGCATCGACTATTTGCCAATAAGAAAATTGTTTGACCGGGTTTTCATCATGACTCACCATGCTTGCTACACGATACCCCAATCTTCCGGCCTCTTGGGCCAGTAAAGCGGTTGTAAGTGAGTCTCCAATAATACCAATCATACTTCCTGGTTGATGTCTTCGAACCATTTTATCCCTCCCATCATATTATTCTTTTTATGGTTGATCATATTGATCCAATTGCCACTCTTCAATCATATTTATTAATTTTTCTCCGTAATTTGGATCGGTTGCATAACCCGAATCTTGTAATGCCTGAGCTTGTGATTGGAAATCCTTGGCTTGTAATACAGCTTGATATTGATTAGGATCCCAAGAAGTTCCATTAATCATTAAAAGAGCGTGCTCACGCATTGATGCTTGTCTAGAAGGATACACCTTAAAATAATCCTTAATCTCAACCCACTCGCCATCAAAAAACTCCATTGTTGGATAGAGTGCAGAATTAGGATCGTCAGCACTTGTTTTTACACCATATAGATTATTATGCTGGCTAGCTAATTGACTTCTACCAAAGTCCGATTCTAAAACAGCTTGAGCTAAAGACACAGAAGCATAGACACCAAACTCTCTTTGTAAAGCTTGGGCAGTTGGGACCAAATCTGCAATAAATTGTTCTTTGAGCAAGTGATCTGATTGATAAAGCTCATTTTGATAAAAATTAGGAGCCGGTTGTAACATCCAACGAAATAACAACACAAAAAGTAAACTAATAAAGATAATCATAAAGAAGCTTAAACATCCTAATCGTTTAAAGAAAGCTTCCTGCCATTTTTTGAATTGTTTAAGTTTCTTATTATTTTTCAAAGTTTTTTTTCTGGGTCTATGAGCTTTTTTGCGTTTTCTTTGCACCAAATAGCTTCACCACTCTATTTTTATTCTTCGACAGTGTCTCTTACTTTATCACTTTGGTCATCAAACCATTGTAAGAGTTTTACCTCATCAGTTTCTAATTGTTGTCTCAAAACTCCAGGTAGACGAATTTCTATTATATCGTTGTATCCCCAAAATTGATAATCTGCAATTAATTGCAAGATCATTGTGTTCTGTTGGTTTTCTGAGCTTTCACTCTGATGCCATTCTAAGCGTACCATACCATGGTTAACCCAAGTCTTGGCGATTTGATATTTAAGATAGAGGTATTCTCCAACAGGATTAGCTGAAACCTCTGGAATTATTTCAGCATTTCGCACAACTTTTTGAACAAGCATCCATTCATAGTCAGTAAATAAAGTCGATATTATTTGGATATTTTCAAATTTTAAACCTTGTTCTCCTTTTTTCCATCGGTCCCAAGATTGAGGACTAATGCCTAACTTTTCCGCATAAAAAGCTTTTTCAGTTTGAAATTTCTCTTTAATAGCATGAATAACGATTTGTATCAGTGTAGGACTCATTGAAATTCCTCCCTTTTTCTCTATTATACACCTAAAAAGTGATGTGAAAAGTGGAAAAACTCTTAAAAATAGAAAGACTTCTTAAATTGAAGTCTTTCTATCTCAAAACTAATCATTTGAATAAACCTTTTAATAATAATACCAAGCACCATTTTCATCTTGATACCAGGTGCCTCTACGGTATTCATCGCCAAACCAGTAATAATTTTCTGTTTGCTTGCCATTATATAAATTATCTGTCGGCTCTACACCTGTTTCAACCGATGTAACAGGTGGGGTTACTACTGCTTGAGTAGTCTGAACTGGTTCTTGCGTCACCTCAAGAGTAGTTTCATTTTCTAAGATCTCAGCACCTTCTTGGTTCGCTAAATATTGTATGAGTATATCATTAATTGTTTGGCTTATCTTACCATTCATTTCATAAGGTTCAGTGAATTTTTTTGTAAGAACTACATAAATATAGTCTTCTCCTGCTGCTTGAGCAATCCCGGCAATATGTTGAAGTTGTGGGTTTTCTTCGGTAGTTAATAATTCGTAACGTTGAGTCACATTAGCATTATAATTGGGAAATTTATCTGTGAATGGTGAGAGATTGACTGATTCTTTCAGCAAGTCGTCATATTCTCCATCAATCAATTCGTTTTTAGCTAATTTGATAAGTAAATTAGCTAAGTCCGTTACATCAGTGACTGCACCCGTTATGTAACTATCTTCTTCAATAGCTAATGGAGCGTTCATACGAGTAGCAAAATATCCAGACTCTTTTAACCAGTAGTTAAAGCGGTTGACACCCTCAGCAAGCTGAACGAGATGATTCATGGCAGAGGCATCTCCTGATTGAATAGTTAAATCAATCAACTCTTGGACTGTATAGGAATCTCTAGCTTGACTTGCCACTTGTCCTGAATCCCCAGAAGCAATTAATTGTGTTTTAACAGGGATTTCTTGGTCAAGAGTAATTGTTTCTTCTGCTAGCAATTCATAGGTACGTTGTAAAATAAACCAAGCGATTAGACGATCAGCCTCCATTGTTTGGTTTTCATAAACAAAGGGTGCTTTATCTCCTAGCTGTTGAATTTGTAAAGCTACTGTTTCCTGATTAGAAAAGTAATTGGTAACTATTTGATTAAACTGATCAATTCTTTCTGCTTGATCTTGCTTATTTGGTACTTCATAAGCGATGCGTTCTGAAAAATTCTCTGCACTTATTAAAAGCTCTTGTTGACTTGTATCTTCACCAATCACTGATAAAGCGGGATCATTAAAGGATAATCTAAGTTTCTTGCCTTCTTTAAAAAGAGAAAACTCATCCTTCAATTCTGCTTCAGTCTCATTATATTTCACTTTAAAGTTAAATGTTTCTTGATCTACATCAGAAAGAGAGTTGGCAAAATCGAGATTAACTGTAATCATCGGATAAGCATCCACATCTACCTTTGATTTTTCTATTTCAAAAACAGTATCTTCTACAGTGGTTGTTTGATTTTCTTCTTCTGATTTTACTTCAGAAGAAGAATTATCTGAAGTAACATTCATTGTTTTTTCAGTATCCTTTGGAAGTTGAGAAGTCTCAGTTTCTTGGACAGGTTGTTCACTATTTTGATTTATTATTGGGTCCAAATAACTCTTAACCATGCCTACCAATTGAGGTCCGTAAACAAACATTAAAAAAAAGGCTGCCAATAAAATTAACCATTTGACAATAGTCCAAAGCGTTTTACCAAAACTAGTCTTTTTAGTTCTAGGGACAATATAATCTTCAGCATTATCGGTGGATTCATCAGAAAATAATGAGCCAGTGTACGGATAAGATAAAATTTCGTCTGCCCTTTTCTTAAAAGCTTCTTCTGAATCCTCTTCCGATTCATTGCCTTTTGAATTTGATTGAAGTGAACGTTCATAAGCTAATTTAGCTTCTTTTTCTGCTTCTGCTAATTCTTTTTCAAGAGATCGCCTAACAGGAACGTGCTGTCTATTGTCTTTGATAGCTTGAGATTGTTTTTCATTATCAGCTACTTCATTTAGACCACGGATATCTTTTTCAACTGATATTTCATCATTAGGTTTTCTCTTTTTCAATAAACTCTGTTCTTTTTTATCTGCTTGATTAAATCTATAACCGCAGTACGCACATTGGGTCTTACTACGGACATTCCGTCCACAATTTGGACACTTCATTTGATTGCCTCCTCTTAGATAGTCGCTCTATAATTGGTTCTTAACTTAAACCATTGTAGCATATTCTTAAAGGGCTTAACAATACGGGACTGATTAATCAAGTCCCTTGAGAGCTTCTACCATATTAATACGTTTTATTTTTTGGTGCATGATCAGCATAACAGAACTTGAGAAAATAAATGTAAGAATAAAGGATATTAAAAAGGATGCTAGGGTTGCCCTAGGATAAAAGAGCATTGAATTCATTTGCATCTGTTTCATAATAATATGTGTAAGCACACGTCCAGCTATCAGGCCAAAAGAAGAACCTAATACTGTGATTATAAAGATTTCCTCATAGACATACAAACTCACTTCTCTTGCATAAAAACCTAAAACTTTGATAGTGGCCAGTTCACGATTTCTCTCTTCTATATTAATATTGGTCAAGTTATACAAGACCACAAAAGCTAAGGCTGCCGCTGAAACGATTAAAACAATTGTAATGACGTATAAACTATCCATCGTCTTGCTAACTACTTCTTCTATATTAGTTATATTAACGATAGCTTGAACATCCTCATTATCTTGTAACTGGTCTTCTATACGAGTCACTTTGGCATTAGCTTCATATTTCAGTAAAAAAGCATTAATTTGAGCGGGCTTTTCAAACACCTGATTGTAGTCATTTTCTCCCATATAGAGATAATGATTGACATAGTTTTCTGCTGCTCCCTTTAAAGGAATCGTATAATTTTCATCGTCCATTTTAAAGATAGCTTTAGAGTTGGGTTTTAAGTTGAATAACTCAGCTAATCGTTCTGTATAAAGTGGTCCTGCTTCATCTAAATCAACTGGTTCAGCCACTTTATCATCTCCACCTTGTCTTACAAATACAAAGTCTTTAAATGATTGAACATCACCTAGCGGAACTATTAAATTGACATTTTCTTTTTCAACATCATTTTCTAATTCTAAGGATTCTGAACGGATTGGATAATACGCTTCAATGCCTTCGTAATCTGCTAATTCTTCTTGCAGTTTTTGAGTTTGATATTGGCCTAAATCTTCATTCAAGACCAGAGTAGCATCATAGCGTTGTAATTGCTCAAATTGATTAGAAAGCAAACCTGAAATAGTATCACTAATTCCAAAACCAGTGAGAATTAACATTGAACAGCCTGCTACACCAATGAAAGTCATGAGATTTCTTCCTTTATATCTGAAAAGGTTTCTCAAAGTCATTTTACGATTAAAAGATATGCGTTTCCAAAACTCAGTCCAATTTTCAAGTAAAATTTGTTTACCTTGTTTAGGGGGTTCAGGTCTTAAAAGTTGTGCAGGAGCTTGCTTTAACAATACATAAGGTGTATATATTGCTGGTATCAGTGTACAAGCTAAAGCAATAGCACCGACAATCATATTCCAATATAAAGAGCGAGGAATCAATGGGTTAGCCAAATAAAACATGGAATTATATGCTTGTAGAATAATTGGTGGAAAGATACGATAGCCCAAAGATATTCCTAAGACTATTCCAATCACTCCTGCTAACCCAGCATACACCACAAATTTTAAGATTACTTGCCAGCGATGGTATCCCATTTGTTGCATGGTTCCCATATAGTTTCTTTGTTCACTTGACATGCGCTTAACAGTTGTGAAAACAACTAAAACGGCAATAGCAAAAAAGAAAACTGGAAACAAATTAGAAATAACATTCAATTTTTCCGCATTTTCTTTCAGAGATTTATAAGCTGCATCGTCTTGACGTGTCAACACATGATAAGTCGGTTCTTTTAAATCTGCTTCTAATTCTTTAAGTTCCTCAAGTGCTAATTGTCCTTCTCTTAATTCTAGATTATTCTCAGCAATACTATCTGCTACAGCTTTTTTTGAGCGACTCAGTTGATTTTCTCCGAAAAACAACTCATTACTAGCCATTAAGCTTTGTTCTTGACCTTCCAACAACTCTGCTTGTTCTTCAGGCTTTCCTAAAGCTTGAGGATTATTAGAGTCTATATTGCCTTCTAGAGACTGCCGCAATAAGTTTTCTTCAATTTGACTAAATTCTATCTTAGCTTCTTGAAGGTCTTGTTCAGAATCTATCAGTGTCTTTTCGACTTCGGAGATTTTTTTATTTGCCGCCTCAAAGTCATTATTAGCTTCTTCTAAATCTGAACTAACCTCATCATATTTAGCTTGAATATCCTTTTTACTGGCTTCCAAACGCTGTTTTGGACGATTAGCTAACAAATCTTCTAATTTAATTTTTAGTTGATCGAGCCTTGATTGATAAGCTGGTTCATAAGCTCTCTTTCTATTATTACGTATCCAATAGAAAACTTCACTATAGTAACTGGCTTGTATTTGATCTTCTTGAATTAACCCAAAAACAGAATGGTCGAGGCCTCGATTAATGCGTTCATAATAAAGTGGTGTTTGAACAAATCCAACAACTTCAAACTCATTTGTTATCAATTCACTATCTTTTATTGAAAAGATTGAATCTGAATTATCACTATCTATAGCGTCTTCACTTGCTCGTTGGTTCAGAGTGATTTTTACCTTATCTCCAACTTTGACAGACTCGTTTGGATCAGTATTAATTAAATCAAGATACTTACTATCCAATGTGATTTCAGAAGCTTTCTGTGGAAATCTCCCTTCAACCAATTGATAATATTTTTTATCTTGTTCATTGATACCAAAAACTTTGATAGGTTGAGTACTTGGCTCAACCATACCAATAACTGATTTAATGGGACGTAACCGAAGTTCTGCGCCATCTTTTAAATTTTTAATTTCTTTAATGTCATTATCATTAATACCTTGAGTAGATAATATACGACCGTCGGGCAAATCATAAGTTTCATAATAGTCACGCGCGGTTTCTACCATAGCTGGTCCTGTTGCTTTGATTCCAATAAAAAAAGCAACTCCTAGACTAATAATAGCTAATATCGATAAGAATCGTGGGAAACTTTTTAATATCTCACGAAAGATATCCTTTATGAGCGATTTCATGTTACCTCCTTTCTACCAATGTAAATCTAATACATTAGTAGGATGCGGATTTTTAACGATTTCTTCTACTTGTCCATTACGAATTTTAATCACACGGTCTGCCATTTTCGAAATCACCGTATTATGAGTGATTACCACAACAGTTGTACGTGTTTCTCGACATGTATCTTGTAATAATCTCAAAATTTGTTTGCCGGTTTCATAATCTAAAGCACCTGTAGGCTCATCACAAAGAAGAATTTTGGGTCTACCTGCTAAGGCCCGCGCAATAGAAACTCTCTGTTGCTCTCCACCAGATAGCTGAGCAGGAAAACTATCTAATCGATGTCCTAACCCTGCTTCTTTAAGTACGGTTTCTGCTTGCATATTACTTTTAGCAATGTGGATCATTAATTCCACATTTTCTTTAGCTGTTAGGTTAGGAACTAAATTATAATTTTGAAAGACAAAACCAACGTTATTTCGCCTAAAACGCGTTAACTGCTTAGCCTTGTATTTAGCAATGTCTTCTCCATCTATAACTACCTGTCCGGAGGTCGCTTGATCCATTCCACCTAAGATATTTAGTGTAGTTGATTTACCAGCTCCGGAAGGACCTAAAATAACCACAAACTCTCCCTCATCAATTGTAAAACTGACTCCATCATTTGCTCGTGTAACGACTTCGCCAGTTTTATATTCTTTAACAACTTCTTTTAATGCAATATAAGACATTCTTACTCCCTGCCTTTCTTATTCAGAACAATAATATACCAGAACTGTAAGATACTGACTCGTAGGATCAACGGAAGAAGGGTAGTCTTCGGGAAGTCTAAAACTTTGAATCAATTGAACCTTCTTGCCACTTAAACGCCCAGCTTCATTCATATCCTCAATAAATTTATCTTTTGAGTAAGCTGAATGGTTTGTGGATAAGACACACAAACCTCCTGCTTTCGTTATTTTAAACAAATCTTTAGCCATTTTTATATAATCAGTTAAGGCTGAAAAAACATAACGTTTGGTTCGGGCAAAACTAGGAGGATCACATACCACCATATCAAAATCTTTTGAAGAGCGTTTGACATAGTCAATATAATCAAACACATCCATAATTCTAATCTCGTTAGATAAATTATCAGCGTCCAATTGATTAATTAAGAAATTTTCTTTAGTTAACTCTAATGAACGGTTAGCTACATCTACACTGATAGTATTACTGGCACCACCTAGGCTAGCTGCAACTGAAAATGCACCCGTGTATGAAAAAAGATTTAACACAGACAAGCCTTTTGCTTGCTCTTGAATATACTGTCGTACCTCTCTTTGATCAAAAAAAAGGCCTGTCATCCAATCCTGACCTAAATAAATAGCATACTTTCGATTCTGTTCTTTAATAATTAGAGGCTGTTGGGCTTCTTTTCCGGTAACATGTCCCATTGCTTTTTCACTATCACCTATTGGAAAACGCTTGGTTTCGTATATACCTGCAACTTCAAGTGGAGATTCTAAAAGAATTTCAAGCCACCAATCACGATACTCATAAGCACCTTTAGAATACCAGTTGATTTGAATGAAATGGTCATACCAGTCGATTGATATTCCTCCTAATCCATCTCCTTCACCATTGAATAAACGAAAACCCGTTGTTGTAGGGTCGTCCAATAGAGATTGTCTACGTTCAACAGCTTCTTGAAAGTAAATTGAAAAGAGTTCTTTGGACCACAAATCTTCCAAATTTAAGCTGAAAACCCAAGCAAAGCCTTTGTTTTGCCGACCAACGAAAGCTTGCCCTTTAAAGTTATGACTGCGATCAGTAATAAAGATAATCATCCCCTCAGGTGCATCTTTAATATCATCAGGATCTTCAAAGTCTTCTAACCTTATTAATTTTTCTCCTGCTTGAATCCTTTGACTCGCAAAATCTTTTAAATAAAAACACTTCATTCTATTACCTCTTTCATTCTTAAGATCATTTATAGTAGAAGTCTCTAGAAAACAAGCCCATTTCTTAAAGCATTACTTTTTCTCTTTTGATAGTAATTCTTCCATTAAATAGTCAGCAGCTGCCGGACTGATTGTTTTAAGACTTGTTCTTTGGGGAATAACTACTTTT
Source organism: Facklamia sp. P12950 (assembly GCF_050409465.1). Lineage (NCBI taxonomy): Bacteria > Bacillati > Bacillota > Bacilli > Lactobacillales > Aerococcaceae > Facklamia > Facklamia sp. P12950. Next base: position 1,263 of record NZ_JBNUPK010000007.1, on the reverse strand, counting down.
TTAGGTTTAAAAGAATATTCTAATCGAACTCTTTTAGTAGTAAGTTCAGCTGTATCTTTGCTAAAAAAGTTAAAAGCTACATTTTCTACAATACCCTCCAAGGTAACATCTAAAATTTGTTTATCTGGATCAAAGTCCATGGTGAAACTCGTTAATTTATCAGTTAAACCTTGGCTCATCAAATTTAGTGTTTTATTGAACTGTGGTGTTCGGTGTTCCGTTTCCTTAACTTGTAAATGGTTAGAAAATTCGGATTCAATTTTTGTTCCGAATAAAAAATCATTCGCTTGCTCATTAATTTTAATTTGATGGTTGAATTGATTTTCCCAATCTTGATACTCGCTCATGATAGATGAAGTAGAAGGTTGAATTAAATGATCTAAACGATAAGAGATGGATAAGAAGGGGTGCTTATCAAAGAAAAGACTTGGAATATCGATTCTTTCAATATTTAAATGATATTGAGCCTTCTTGAAACTTAATTGTCCCTTATCTACTCTCATTAACTTATCCTGATTAGGAATGAGCAGCAAAGAAGTCGCAGGCTTTTCATTAAGATTAACCGTCCCGATTGTTTCATTTGAAAATTCTGTATAAAGATTAGTGTACTTAGCCATTTGTTTATCAAACTGGTAATTAAAAAAAGCTTGTTTAAAATAAGCTAGGCTATCTAAAAAAGCAAATTCTTTTACATAGAACAAACGGTGTCTTCCATATGATATAAAGCCAAAATCTGCTGTCTCGGGATAATCATCTTCCATTTGAAACTTTAAATCGCCCTTCAGGTCTCCTTTTGTAACATCTACTTGGTAGGTCGCTTGCCCCATCGCTTGATTTTTATCCAGGTTGGTCCACTTCATCTTGACCTCAAATTCTTCAACCTCTTTCAAATCAATTAATGATTCTGAAAGTTTCTTAAGTAATTCTTGATCCACTTTGTTTTCTATTGATGTTTTAGTTTCTGTTAATGACTCTGTGGTTATTTGATTCGCTTTAGCAGAAATAGGAGTATATAATAAAGCTAATAATATAGTGAAAATAAAAAGCTTATTGACTAGTTTAAATCCTCTATCCATAAATCCTTCTCCTTTTTAAAAAGTCTTACTATTATTATAAATGAAGTTCAGCTTTAATACACCAACAATCTACTCTATAAAATTAGCTTCAAAAAACCTCTAAATTTGAAGTGACCCCCAAAAGTTCGAGTTAAAAACTAACTTTTGGGGGTACTTTTATGTCTAAAAATAGGCTTCTGAATTGAAA
>NZ_JBNUPK010000006.1:0-129701 GCF_050409465.1 Facklamia sp. P12950 | reverse complement strand
AAAACCAAGCACACCGACAGTAAGCAAAACTTATACGGTAAAACGAGGCGATTGGTTAGCAAAAATAGCTGAGATGCATGGGATTACGGTTGCACAATTGAAGTCTTGGAATAATTTAAAATCAAATTATATTTACACAGGGGATATTTTATATGTTTCTCAACCAAATTTAACATCGAATCTGAATCCCTCCAAGCCAGATAGTAATACTCAAGTTGCAGTAAAAACTTATGTCGTTCAAAATGGCGATTCTTTATATTCAGTCGCTAAAAAATTTGGAGTCTCTGTTTCCAATTTAAAGAAATGGAATGAAATGACTTCCAATACTCTTTATGCTGGATATACTTTAATAGTGAATAATGCCCAACCTGCCTCTCCGATTGTACAAATTGAAGATCAAGGTAAACAATATAGGGAAAATCAATCAGTAAAGCATACACCTTATGAGTACAGTTACCACATTGTTCAAGAGGGAGATAGTATAGAAACAATTTCTTGGCAGCATGAAATGAAAGTTAGCGAATTGAAAAAAATTAATAATTTAACTTCTAATCGCTTAAGTGTCGGTCAAAAAATTCTTATTTCTAAAGTCCCAACTCAAGAAAAAGTTAATGTTGAACCGAATGAGGTAAGTAATGCCAATGTTGAGCGTTTATTAGATATTGCAAGAAGTTATCTGGGAGTTCCTAAATACTCACCCGAACATCGTGCGTTAGTCGATGCTTATAATCGGATTTATCCAAAACCGGTTGGTTACAGCTTGACGTATGATGATGATTGGTGTGATGCTTTTGTAACTCACATCGCAGATGAGGCCGGCCTTTCTCACTTAACTGGGCGAGAAGTAGGTGTTGAACGTCATAAAAACATTGTGAAGAATAAAGGAATTTGGATGGGGCTTACCAAGCCCAAGGCTGGAGATATTGTCTTCTTCAACTGGGATGGTTATCGTAACGGTTGGGGGCATCATATTGGAATCGTAGAGTCTTATAATAATGGATTAATTACAACTTTCGAAGGAAATACCCGAGTGAATGATTCCAAACTAATGGTCGCTCGCAAAGAGTTTGCATGGGATAGTATCTACATTCAAGGTTATGGACGTCCACGTTATTAAACATAAACTATTAAAAAGGTTGAACGTTGATAGACGTCCAACCTTTTTTACTTTGAATGACTATTATTACAATCTTTGAGAAGCTATTAAGATTATATTTCAATTTTAGATATATGTTTCTTCATTTATAATTGAATTGCAAAACATTCAATTAAATTATAAATGAAGAACTCCTAATGAAAGGTAATTTGTTGAAATCAAGTATAATAACTATTTCTATGTCAGCACTTGCTGCCGTTTCAGTCTCAAGTCTTGCGCCCAACAATTCCATCTATGCTCAAGAAAGCAATGTTTTATACGGAAGCTACACAGTAAAAGCGGGTGATGCCAAATATCGCATTGCAATTAACCATGGCATGACGATGGATGAATTGGAAGAGTAAAATGGCTTAATAAGTAATTTAATCCATCCAGGTGATGTCTTAAAGGTACGCATTAAAGACAAGAAAGAACTTGAAAATAATCCAGTAGAAGAAGCAGAGACTAAAAACCTAGAGGATAATTGGAGACCTTTAGCTGATGAAATTGCAACAATCGGTCAATCAATAATCTGTGTATCTAAGGCGAAAACCTATATTGTTCGTCAAGGTGATAGGTTAGGCAAAATAGCTAATATGCACGCTTTATCATGATCGCTTTGTAGATGTCTCAAGATATTCAACTCTACCATATCATACCAATGAAAAGATCGTTGAAGGCAAGCGCTTAGCTGATAGTATTCAGAACTCCTCATTAGTAGCTGCAACTGGGGGGCTAGCTAGTCAAGGAATACACCCTCAAAACCTTCACGTGACACCTACTACAGACATGCCTGCAGCTTTAGTGGATCTTGGCTTTATGGATAATCCTACCGAATTGAAAAAAAACTGACTGATTCCGTTTATCAAGCTAAATTAGTTGAGGGATTGATTAATGGTATTAATACTTACTTTAATGACTAAATAAAAATAAGACTTTGCAAATCATATTTGATTTTGCGAAGTCTTTTTATTTTAAAAACCACCTGAATTTTCAGGTGGTTCTATTTTTAAATTATTTATGACTAATTCCAGGACTTGTCATTTTTTCTGGAGCTAAAATACTTTCTAATTCTTCTTCATCTAGTATCTCTTCAGATAAGATGATATCTCTAACACGTTCATTGTTATTGAGTGCCCGTTTGGCAATTTCGGCAGCCTTCTGATAGCCAATATGAGGTACTAGGGCAGTAATCGTTCCGACACTTTGATCAACAAGTTCTTGACAACGTTCAGGATTAGCAGTGATGTCGGCAATACAATTATCAATAAAGGTCGCAATGCCATTTTGAAGAATTTTAATTGACTCAAAGAGTGAATAGAAAATGACAGGTTCAAAGGCATTCAATTCCAATTGTCCAGCCTCGACTGACATGGCGATTGTAGTGTCATTACCAACAACTCGATAAGCAATTTGACTCACTACTTCAGGAATAACAGGGTTTACCTTACCTGGCATAATAGAAGAGCCGTTTTGCTTTTTAGGTAGGTTAATTTCGTTAAAACCTGTTTTTGGTCCTGAAGACATCAAACGTAAGTCGTTAGCAATTTTTGAAAGACTAAGAGCGAATGTTCTTAGAACACCTGAAACAGCTGAAAACGAATCAATGTGCTGTGTGCCATCTACTAAGTCTTCGCTTTGTTGTAATGAAAGGTCGGTAATTTCAGCTAGAGTAGGAACAATTTGTTCGACATATTCCACATCCGCATTCAAACCAGTCCCAATAGCAGTTGCTCCCATGTTTACTACTAACATCTCTTCAATTACTTGAGTAAGTCTTTGATGAGAGCGACGCACTGCGCTGGCATAGGCTTTAAATTCTTGTCCTAAACGAATTGGGATGGCATCTTGCATTTGAGTACGGCCCATTTTGATGACATCGTTAAATTCTGAGGACTTTTTAGTAAGTGTTTTTTCTAAACGCTCTATTTCTTTAAGAAGGCCTTGAGATAGTTGATAAATCGTCAATTTACCTGCAGTTGGGATAACATCATTGGTAGATTGGCCATAATTCACATGGTCATTAGGGTGAACAGGATTATATTTACCTTTTTCTTTGCCTAGGATTTCATTGGCGCGATTCGCAACAACTTCGTTAATATTCATATTCATAGAAGTCCCTGCGCCACCTTGGATAGGGTCTACAATAAATTCTTGGTCTAATTCGCCTGTAAGAACTTCCTCACAAGCTTTAATGATTGCTTGCATAATTTCTTCACTGATAAGTCCCAGCTTACCATTTGTCATGGCGGAAGCTTTCTTAATATAAGCCAGGCTTTGGATAAAAATAGGATCTAGTAATTGTCCAGTAATAGGGAAATTTTCTTTTGCTCGGATAGACTGAACACCATAATAGGCAGTTTCCGGCACTTGATGAGAGCCAATCGAATCATATTCTTCTCTAAATTCCTTGTTTTCAGGGTTTTTCATGGAATGCCTCCTAAAGTATTAGTATTTCTTGTTCATTATATAATGAAAGGGCTTTAACTTCAACATGGATTGAGTTATACTGGATATAACATAAATTTTATAAAGGGGTGCGGTAATGTTTCATGGAAAAGAATATGTTATGACCGTTTTTGAAGAGCAATCCTTTTCAAAAGCATCAGAACGTCTATTTGTCTCTCAACCCTCACTAAGTGCAAATGTTAAGCGGATTGAGAAACGTTTGGGTCATGATATCTTTGATCGATCCACTATACCGATCAAATTAACCGAATTTGGGGTGGAGTATATTCGTAATGCCAAGGAAATCCAACGAATAGAAGAAGATTTTCAGCAATATATTTCGAAGGTCGATAATTTACAGTATGGACGCATTGCTATTGGGGGAACAAGCCTCTTTGCTTCAATGATTTTACCCAAGTTAATGGCTAAGTTTAATGAGATTTATCCTGAAATTCAAATTGATTTATTTGAAGAAACATCAAGTAAACTAATCGCTTTATTGCACGAAGGAGAAATTGATTTACTACTTGATAACACTTTTTTAGATAGTCGTTACTATGATCATTATCAGTTTGTAACGGAATCTTTACTCTTAGCGGTTCCCGAAAAGTTTGAAGTGAATGACTTATTACAGGATTATCAGCTAAGTCTAGAAGTAATTAAAGCGCATGCTTCAGATTCTCTCAGTCTCCCGCTAAAATATTTGAAGGAATTTAAGGATGCACCCTTTGCTTTTTTGAAAGTAACCAATGATACTGGAGCTAGAGCAAGAACAATTTGTCAAGAAGCTCACTTTATTCCTAATATCGCTTTTGAAGTAGAGCAGCAATTAACGGCGTATAATATTTCTTCATCAGGTATCGCCGTTTCCTTCATTGGAGAAGCCTTGATCCAACATATTAGTCATACTGACCAAGTTAAATACTATCGTTTAGAGAGTGAAAATGCTAAACGACCGGTTAATTTCTATTGGAAGAGAGACCGCTATCAATCAAAAGCCGTCACTGCTTTTTTAGATATTTTGAGGGAAAAGTAAAATATTTTTTGTAAAGGGTTTCATTTTAGAACTTAGAGTGTATAATTGGTGATATAAGCTAAATGTTATATATTTTAAAAGGAGGAAGGCTTGTGAAAGTTAGAATTGAGCATGATTCGCTTGGAGAAATTCAGGTTCCAGCAGATAGGTATTGGGGGGCAGTGACGCAGCGATCTTATCAAAATTTTGAGATTGGTAGTGAAAAAATGCCTCGGGATGTTATTTGCGCCATTGCTTTAGTTAAAAAAGCGGCCGCAACTGCCAACCAGGCTTTAGGCGTACTCGATCAAGAACGCTCAGAACTGATTCAGCAGGTTTGTAACGAAATTTTAGCAGGCGATTTAGATGAACATTTCCCATTAATTGTTTGGCAAACAGGCTCAGGCACTCAATCTAATATGAATGTCAATGAAGTAGTTGCCAATCGTGGAAACGAGCTTGTAGGTAAACAATTACTTCATCCAAATGATCATGTTAATAAGTCTCAGTCTTCGAATGATGTTTTTCCAACAGCCATGCATTTGGCCGCATTAGTAAAAATCCATTCGCAATTGTTTCCAGTACTAGATCATATCATGGATACTTTAAGCATGATGGAAGAAAAGTACCGCCATGTTGTTAAAAATGGAAGAACCCACTTACAGGATGCTACACCCGTTACCTTTGGACAAGAAGTCAGCGGGTGGTTGTCATCGATTAAACAATCCAAAAGGATGATTGACTTAAGTTTACAACCTCTTTATGAAGTGGCATTAGGGGGAACAGCAGTCGGAACAGGCCTCAACACACCAGAAGGTTATGCTGAAAAAGTAGCACAAGTCTTAGCTGAAATAACGGATTTACCAATAGTTACTTCATCAAATAAATTTCATTCTCTAGCGAGCAAAGACGAATTAGTCTTTACACATGGGGCACTAGCAGCCTTGGCAAGCGATATGATGAAAATCGCTAATGACGTCCGTTGGCTAGCTTCCGGACCACGCAGTGGTATTGGGGAGATTACTTTACCAACCAATGAACCGGGCTCTTCTATCATGCCTGGAAAAGTGAATCCCACTCAATGTGAAGCATTAACAATGGTGGCAGCTCAAGTGATGGCTAATGATAGTTTAATGAGCTTGGCTAATTCACAAGGGAACTTTGAATTGAATGTCTATATGCCAGTGATGATTTATAACTTTATTCAATCCGTTCAATTGTTATCTGATGCGATTGCTTCATTTGATCATAAGTGTTTAGTAGGAATTGAAGTGAATGAAGGTCGTATGAAAGAACTAGTTGATCAATCGCTTATGCTTGTGACTAAGTTAAATACACATATCGGTTATGAGAAAGCGGCTGAGATTGCTAAAAAAGCTTTCAAAGAAGACACTACACTTAAAGAAGCCTGCTTAGCTCTAGGCTATCTAGAAGCAGAAGAGTTTGATCGTTTAGTTGATCCGTCTACAATGGTCTAATTAGAAAGGAAGTTAAAATGGATATTTTTGAAAAATCTTTAAAATTACATTATGATGTAGCTGGTAAAATTGAAGTAAATAGTCGTGTGAATATCGACACAGCTGAAGATTTATCTTTAGCTTACTCTCCAGGAGTAGCTGAACCTTGTCGTGTGATAGCTAAAGATTATGAAGAATCTTTTAAATTAACACGTCGTAACAATCTAGTAGCAGTTGTAACAAATGGGACAGCGGTTTTAGGTTTGGGAGATATTGGTCCAGCAGCTGGCATGCCAGTCATGGAAGGCAAATGTGCCCTATTCAAACGCTTTGCCGATGTGGACGCTTTCCCAATATGTGTGGATAGCAAAAACGTTGATGAAATCGTTGATACAATCGCTATGATTTCTAAAAGTTTTGGCGGGATTAATCTTGAAGATATCTCAGCACCCACTTGTTTTGAGATTGAAGCTAAGCTAAAAGAACGCACTGACATTCCTGTTTTCCACGACGATCAACACGGTACAGCTATTGTAACAGCAGCAGCTTTGATTAATGCTATTAAACTAACCAAAAAACCTATGGGTAAATTGAAAATGGTTATTAACGGTGCAGGAGCGGCAGGAATTGCCATTGCCAAATTATTAATTCAAATGAATTTTGGCGAAATCATTATGGTAGATCGTAAAGGGATTATTTGTGATGGGAATCCAGATTTAGATCCAGCAAAAGCAGCTATTGCAAAATTGACAAATTCTAGTAAAATGCAAGGTGAACTAGCGGATGCATTGAAAGGAGCAGATGTCTTAATTGGCGTTTCTGCCCCAGATGTTGTGAGTAAAGAAATGGTAAAATCTATGAATGAACCATTAATTTTTGCTATGGCAAATCCGGTTCCTGAAATTATGCCTGAAGATGCAATCGCAGCAGGTGCTAAAGTAGTTGGAACGGGCAGATCAGATTACCCAAATCAAATTAATAATGTTTTAGCTTTTCCAGGAATATTTAAAGGAGCTTTATCAGTGCGTGCAAAAGAAATTACTGATAAAATGAAGGAAAGAGCAGCTATCGCAATTGCAGAAATGGTAGCTGAAGAAGACTTACGCCCGGACAATATCATTGTCTCACCCCTAGCGGATGGAGTGGCAGATGCTGTAGCTAAGGCTGTAGCAGATTGTGCAGTTGAAGAAGGTGTCGCTAGAATTTAGGGGTTCGTTTAATAAATCAAAGGAGTCGGTTAGCACCCTGCTGATTGACTCTTTTACTTATAGGAGTGTTTAAGATTGAAGCAAAAGATTAATAACAGGGATTTTCTAACGCATGGCCCTATGTGGAAAGTTATCTTAACAATTTCGGCCCCCTTAATGATTAATAATTTGGTACGTACCTTTTATACTGTGGCAGACGGTTTATTTTTGGCTCAACTTTCCGCTGAGGATTTTGCAGCCTCTGCTTTTTCGTGGCCTTTAAACTTTTTTTTTATTTCACTAGGCATGGGAATAGGAGTAGCAGCCACAGCTCTTTTATCAAACTTTTTAGGGTCCAAACAGTATGAACGAGTTCAAGTATATGTAGATAATACCTTGCTGTTGACATTAAGTCTGGGTATTGTTCTTGCTTTCTTAGGTTATCTAGCAACTCCTTGGATGCTGTCAGTTATGGGCGGAAGCGGAAGTTTTTTAGACAAATCAATTATTTATTTTAAAATAAGTTTTATTGGTCTTGCCTTTGATTTTGCTTACTTCACCTACCAGGCCATCTTAAATGCTCAAGGGAACACCAAAATTATGACGGCTATTTCTGCTATTTCGATGACAATCAATATTATATTAGATCCTATATTTATTTATGACAAAGTCCCAATACTTAATGTTCCAGGTTTAGGTTGGGGAATAGCAGGTGCTGCTTGGGCTACTGTTGTATCTAAGATTGTATTAATTGTGCTAGCTATTTATGTAGTTAGCCAACAATCTAGAATTCAACCTCAATTGAAGGGGATTCGCTTTGATTGGCCAACCAGTCAACATATTATGAAATTGGCTTTACCATCTTTCTTAGGTTATGGGGGGTCTTCATTAGGATTTACGGTTATGAACGCTTTGATTACCTCATACGGAACAAATACACTGGCAGCTTTTTCTATGGTTAATCGTATTTCAGATATTGTGATGCAACCGCAAATGGGAGTAGGGATGGCACTTACTTCAATCGTTGGTCAAAATATGGGAGCCAAACTCTATACTCGCGCCAATCAAATTTTTAAACGAGCTATTATTTTCATTTTGTTTATGTCGGTAATCTCTTCTGCTTTGATGATTCTTTTCCAACAACCGATTTTAAGTATCTTCATTAAAGAATCAGCAGATAGCGACCTCTGGATGCAAGCCAAAGAGTACCTAGCTTATACAGCTTTCATTATTTTCTTTATGGGTTTATTTGCTGCCCTCAATGGTTTTTTCCAAGGCTGTGGTCAAACCAAATATTCTATGTTAATGACCTTGGGACGTTTATGGTTTATCCGTGTACCAATTGTCATGTACCTGCGTTACTTTACAGACTTAGGATCGACAGGTATTTGGATTTCTATGCTGGTTTCTAATATGTTGATTGTAGTATGGGGCTTCTATATCTATCGTAAAAAAGATTGGAAGACCTTGGTACAAAGGCAGATAGGTTAGTCTAAAAACTTAAGCAAAAATTAAAAGTGTAGGTGAAATTTTCACCTACACTTTTAATTTTTAATTATATCAGGCCATGCATCTGAATGAGTTGAACAATTTTTTGATAAGAGGCTATATCTGCTGCAGTTGCATAATTCTTACCCAAATCAAACTTTAAACAAGTTTCTTTACAGTTAGCAAAGATATCAGACATAATTGCTTGTAGTTTGTGATCGACATCTTCAAAAGACCACTGGAGACGCATTGCGTTTTGTGACATTTCTAAACCAGAAACAACCACTCCTCCCGCATTAGCTGCTTTAGCTGGAGCCCAAATAAAATCTTTACTCTGGTTGAACACCTCAATAGCTTCCGACATGCATGGCATATTGGCACCTTCAGCTAAAAAACGCACACCATTAGCGATTAAGTTTCTGGCTTGATGAGCATTTATTTCATTTTGTGTGGCACAAGGTAGGGCAATATCTGCTGCAATTTGACGCGACCAGATTGAGTCTTGTGAATAAGAAGCATGAGGGAACTCTTGAGTGTAAATAGATAGGTCTTTCTTATGGTGCGCAAGAATATCTTCTAAGTGATTAATATTGATGCCTCTTGGATCATAAAGTGATCCTTGACTGTTGGATACAGCTAATACCATTCCACCTAATTGCATAACCTTTTTGATAGCATTTAAACCAACATTTCCAAGCCCTGAGATCATAAAGCGTTTTTGTGATATTTGTTCCTTCTCTTCATTTAACATGGCTTGAAGGAAATAGATGAGACCGTACCCAGTGGCTTCTTCTCGACCAAGTGATCCATTAGCCAAGATAGGTTTTCCAGTCAAGCTTCCTAGCTCAACCCCCTTAAGGCGTTTATATTGGCCATACATATAACCAATTTCACGCTTTCCAACGCCGATATCACCGGCAGGAACATCTATTTTTTCATTAATATGTTTAGCTAGTTCAGTCATATAGGATTGACAAAAGCGCATAATCTCTTGATCAGATTTACCACGTGTTGAAAAATCACTTCCTCCTTTACCACCTCCCATAGGTAGACCAGTCAGGGCATTTTTCAAAGTCTGTTCGAAAGCCAAAAATTTCATTACACTCTCATTAACTTGTGTATCAAAACGTAAGCCTCCTTTGTAGGGGCCAAGTAAAGAAGAATGCTGGATACGATACCCCCAGTTTACATGGACTTGACCTTGGTCATCTTGCCAAGGGACTCGGAATTTAATGATTCTTTCCGGTGTAACCATACGCTCAAGTATCGCTTCTTTTTCTAGACTTTCATCTTGTTCAACTAGGGGCTCGATGGCGGATAAAAACGCTTTAACTGCCTGCAGATACTCGACTTGTTCACTGAATTTTGCTTGAAGATCATCATAAACATATTTCACATAGGGGTTTTTAAACATAATTGAGCTCCTAACTTATATTTTGAAATAAGTATAACATATAGAACAAAAGTTTAAGAGCAACCATCATGTTTGAGATCAATATAAGGTAAGTAAATTTATTTAGCGTCTATGCTAAAATATAAAAGTAATTGAAAAGAGAAAAAAGGGATGAGAATAATAAATAAGAAAAATTATTCATATATTTTAGAGGGTCTAATTTTATCAGCGCTGGGCATAGCTCTCTTGCTGTTTAAGCTAAAAATTGCAAATATACTTTTAAATGGTCTAGCTATAATCATCTTAATAATTGGAGGGGTAGATTTTCTGGCGTATCTATTGGGTCATATATTTAATAACTCATCAAAAGTGAGGTTTTCACCACCAATAATAAGTCTAGGGCAGATTATTTTTGCATGCGGACTCTTGACTAATTCGCCCAATTTTTATTTATGGATGGTGCGTTGCGTAGGAATTTATCAGTTATTATTGGCTCTCTTAAATTTCTTTTCTTATTACCTAATGTTTAAAGATAAGGCCTTTGAGCGTTATCAACGTTTAGCTTTTGCAATTGCGAATTTTATATTTGCTATTGATAGTATTTTAATAATGAATCAGGGTTATCCTGCTTTGCTTCGTTTGGGTATCTACCTTATTTTTCTTGGAATCAGCTATCTATATGATGGGGGCTTTAACCTACTTGATCTTGAAAAGCAGCATATTTGGCGAAGAAGTCTACGCCTACCCTTGCCAGTGCTCTTTTCAGCTTTGTTTCCTCAGAAGTTAATTAGAAAAGTAGATGAAATACTGATAGACACGACCCAAGATATTGAATCCGATTATAGAGCGTCACTTTTGGCTAATGAAAATGACTTGCCAAAGCAAGAAGACAATTTAATTACTATCCAAATACCTGTTGGAAAATCAACATTTGATAGGGTGGGTCATATGAACATTGCATATAAAGATACTGTTTATTTTTATGGCAATCAAGATGATGACACTAGAAATTTGTTGGATACAAGTGGAGAAGGTGTCTTGGCCTTAATTGATCGTTCAGAATATCTATCCTTTTCATTAAAAAATCGTCTGACGATTGTAGAATATGATATCGCGCTTTCTAAACAACAAGCCCAGCAGTTAGAGGAAAAGTTGAATGGCATTAAAGAAAAAACAATTAATTGGCATCCTCAATCCAAGACAGTCCTAAATTCTTTTGTAGGAAAATTGATGCGTCAAACTAAATATACAAAATTTTATAAATTCAAAGAAGGGCAATTTCAAACATATTTTGTTTTTTGGACAAATTGTGTTTTATTTTCTGATGATATTATTAAGGAAATAGGGTTGGCTCTTTCCCCTTTGGTTGGAATCCAAACGCCAGGGACTTATTATGATTTCTTGGAAAGAGAATACCAGAAAGAAAAATCAATTATTTTAGAGCGAAGAGTTTACAATCGAGCTTTAGGAAATTATTTATCAAAGCTAGAATTATCAGCGGCTAAAAAGGGAAATTAAAATTGTAAAGGGATTTTCACTTTTCAAAGAGAATAGTATGGATACTTTACCCAGACATGAAACTTTCCTATAATAAGGCTATTGAATTGTAAAAGAGGGTAGAGAATGAAACGTAGTGATTTAAAAAATGCAAAACGAATTATTATTAAGTTAGGAACAAACACAATATTGTCCGATGAAGGGATTAATTTCACTAAATTAGATCGCTTAGCTTATGTCTGTGCTAGTTTGATCCAAGAAGGTAAAGAAGTTGTCATTGTTTCCTCGGGAGCTATTGGTGTAGGGAGTATGGACTTAAATGAAGCCAATTATCCAACTACCATTGCAGACCAACAAGCAGCTTCAGCTGTCGGTCAGACGTTATTAATGGGACACTATTCTCGCTTCTTTAAATATTATGGCGTGAATGTCGGCCAAATTCTTTTAACACGAGATGTAGTTGATTATCCTCAATCGCTACAAAATGTTCAAGTAGCCATGGATACCTTATTAAGACGAAAAATTGTCCCCGTTATTAATGAAAACGATGCGGTAGCAGTTGAGGAGTTAAATCATCAAACCAAGTTTGGTGATAATGACACCTTATCTGCTATTGTAGCTAAAATTACAGATGCTGATCTTTTAATTATTCTTTCAGATGTTGATGGTTTATATGACTCAAACCCACAACAAAACCCTCATGCTCAGTTAATTGATCAAGTGACTGAAATCACACAAGAAATTCAGCAAATGGCAATGGGAAAAGGCTCAGAATTTTCAACTGGAGGTATGGCTACTAAATTGAATGCAGCCGAGGTCATCTTTACTACCGATTCATCCTTAGTCATTACCTCAGGAGCCGATCCTTCGATAATTTTTGATATTCTAAAAGGTAAAAGTATTGGAACTTTTTTCCATCGGAAAGGGGATAAATAAAATGGCAACATCGATCGAATTATTAACCATTGGAAAAAGAGCAAAAGAAAACTTTGAAAAATTACGTAAGTTAAGCAGTCAAGCGAGAAACCAAGCTTTATTAGCTATGGCTCAATCTTTAGAAGAAAAGCAAGAAAGTATTTTAGAGCAAAATATTCAAGATGTAGAGAACGCGCGTGCGGATGGCATGGTAGCTGCCATGATCGAGCGATTAACCCTAGATGAAAAGCGTTTTGCATCAATGGTAGCAGGTATTCGAAAAATAGCTCAGTTAGCAGATCCATTAGCTAACACACGCAAGCAATGGGTGAATGAATTGGGCTTGCGCATTAGTCAAAGACCTGTCCCACTAGGTGTAATTGGCATTATTTATGAATCACGTCCCGATGTGACAGCGAATGCTTCTGGTTTATGTCTAAAGGCAGGAAATGCTGTTATTTTACGAGGAGGTAAAGAAGCCATCGCCACCAACCGAGCAATCGTTGAAGCCATTCAAGCAGGCCTTGAAATGGCTGGCTTATCTAGGTACTGTGTTCAGTTAATTACAGACCCTGATCGACAGTTAGTTACTCAACTCATGCAAATGAATCATTATGTTGACTGCTTAATACCAAGAGGAGGAGCAGGTTTAATTCAAAATGTGGTGAAAAATGCCACTGTTCCTGTTATAGAAACGGGAGTAGGCAATGTCCATATTTATATACATGAAAAAGCAGACTTTAAAATGGCTCAGACGATTGTTGTCAATGCTAAAACACAACGTCCTTCTGTATGTAATGCTGTTGAGACAATCATTGTTGATGAGGCTTTCGCTAAGGCTTACTTACCACAAATAGGAAATGCCTTGTTTGATGCCAATGTTCAAATCTTAGGAGATGAGCAAACACGTGACTTATTGCCATATTCCGTACAGGTTAGTGAGGAAGATTATGAGACAGAGTTCTTAGATTTAGTAGTGGCAATAAAAATTGTAAAAAATTATGACCAAGCGATTGACCATATCAGCCGTTTTTCAACTGGACACTCCGAAGCTATTATTACGCAAGACTATTCAGTGGCGCAAGATTTTATGAATGATGTCGATTCGGCAGCTGTTTATGTAAATGCTTCGACGCGTTTTACGGATGGTGAAGTCTTCGGATTCGGAGGAGAAATTGGTATCTCAACTCAAAAACTTCATGCCAGAGGGCCTATGGGATTAGAGGCGCTGACTACTTACAAATACCTCATTGAAGGTTCTGGTCAAATTAGAGAATAAAACAAGGGGCTGGGACAAAAGCCTTGAATAATTAAAGAAAGTCCGGTCAACGATATAATCGTTAATCGGACTTTTTCTTTAACAATATAAACAAAGAAAGCGTTTCCTGCTGTAATCGTAGTAATCACAAAGCCATTCAGGAGGGGTTTTCTATCTAGCAACAGTATACTATGAATCAAACTTGCTTGCTACTGGAAATGGATTGTTTATTCCCTTAAAATCATAGTGTTTAGGAGGATTCATGAGGTAGTCAAACAGATTCAATCTGAGATTCAGCAGCTCTTAAGTGAAGAAATTGAAACGCTTAACTGAGAGATTGAATCGCAAACTGTTGCCGGAGCGGATGAACGCAAAAAGAACGCCGTCGTCTCAAAAGTATCACCGAAAAATTGCCAGGATTTTATTCCTCGTGAAGAAAAACACACCACTTATCAAGCGATATTTAACGGTCGTAATAGCTTTTCTAAGACCGATGTCGAGCGGATATTTATGGCCAATAATCTACGTAAATACCCAAAGCAGCGAGCCTAGATTGGAAAGTTACTTTCCAATCTAGGCTCGCTGTAAATTTTGAGGTAGCTGAGAGGTCCTTTTGTCCCAGCTTTTTTGATAGGCTTATTGATTATATTTGTCAGCGAACCCACTTAAACGCATAATAAATTTAACAATTTCTACCACCACCACAATTGAGAGGGCGGCTGCGACAACAATTCCCCATTGTCCAGCTGTTAAAGCATGAACATCAAAGAATTGACTGATACCAGGAATTAATACAACACCTAAAAGCATTGCTCCGGATACTAAGAAGGCTAAGTTTAGCCACTTGTTGTCAAAAGGATTACGGCTGAATAGGGAAGCGAAAACGGATTTGACGTTATATGAATGGAATAGTTGGATTAAACCAAGTGTA
Organism: Facklamia sp. P12950; assembly: GCF_050409465.1. NCBI lineage: Bacteria > Bacillati > Bacillota > Bacilli > Lactobacillales > Aerococcaceae > Facklamia > Facklamia sp. P12950. Next base: position 114,977 of record NZ_JBNUPK010000006.1, on the reverse strand, counting down.
ATGAAGGCCATAGTCTCAGCAAGAACGTGTCGTTCCTCTCCTATTAAGGATGTTTGCATTGGGCCTTCAGCAGCATACCAATATACGAATAGCGTAATTAAAGCTTCTAGAATCCCTTGATAAAGGATAGAGGGTGCCACCCCAAAGGATAAGAAAGAATCTTTTTTAGTACGTGGACGGTGTGACATTACATCAGACTCTGCTTTCTCCATACCTAATGCGATAGCAGGGAAGACATCCGTTACTAAGTTAATCCACAGGATATGAATTGGTTCTAAAATCACCCAACCGAATAAAGTGGCTGTAAATAAAGTGATCACCTCTCCAAGGTTAGCAGAAAGTAAGAACTGAACAGCTTTTTGGATATTAGCAAATACTTTTCGTCCTTCTTCGACTGCTACAACTATGGTTTGGAAATTATCATCAGCTAAGACCATGTCTGAAGCACCCTTAGAGACTTCTGTACCAGTGATACCCATACCGACACCAATATCGGCTTGTTTAAGAGATGGCGCATCATTAACTCCATCACCGGTCATTGAGACAACGGCATCATTGGCTTGCCAAGCACGGATAATACGCACTTTATGCTCTGGTGAAACCCTAGCATAAACTGAGTAATTTCCAACTTCTTTAGCTAACTGATCGTCTGTAATTTCATCTAATTGGGCTCCGGTCATTACGTGACGTTCATTTTCGCTGTCATTTGGGTCTAAGATAGTTAAACGTTCAGCAATGGCCTGAGCAGTCATTGCGTGGTCTCCTGTGATCATGACAGTACGAATACCAGCCATACGCGCTTTTTCAATAGAAGCTTTGGCTTCTGTTCTTTCTGGGTCAATCATACCGACTAAACCAGTGAAAACTAGGTCCTTTTCTAAGGTTTCCGTTGTAACTTCAGCGGGAATCTCATCAATTATTTTATAGGCACCTGCTAAAACTCTTAATGCTTGCCGACCTAATTTAGCATTGACTTCTATAATTTCTTCTCGATCAGCCGCAGTCATTGCAGTAACTTCTTGGGCTTTTTGAATAGAGCTTGAGCGCTTAATTAATTGATCAGGAGCTCCTTTAACAAAGACTAGATAACGGCCATCATCGGTCTCATGAATGGTTGACATTAATTTACGGCCTGAATCAAAAGGAATTTCCTCTACTCGAGGGAATTGTCTTAATTGTCCTTTGAGATCCATCCCATGGTCTAAGGCGTATTGAATGAGGGCTGTTTCAGTAGGGTCACCGTTGACATTTCCTTGAGCATCGACTTTAGAGTCATTAGGGAAAGCGAAAGAGCAAATAAATTTACCATTATTATCAAGTGGATCTTGAGCATAATGCAATTGACCATCATAATAAACCTTTTCAACAGTCATTTGATTCAGTGTTAAAGTACCGGTTTTGTCTGAACAAATAACCATAGTTGATCCTAAAGTTTCAACAGCAGGAAGAGTTCTTACCAAGGCATTTCTGGCAGCCATGGTTCGCGTGCCTAAAGATAGAATAATGGTTGAAATAGCAGGTAAGCCTTCTGGAATAGCGGCAACTGCCAATGAAATAGAAACTAATAACATTTGAATTGGCGAGAATCCTTTAAGAAAGACACCAACAATAAAAGTTATGATAGCGATTGCGATAATTAAATAGGTAAGTGTTTTACCCAATTTTTCTTGGTCTTTTTGAAGTGGAGTGAGCTGCTTTTCCGTCGAAGACAACATGGCTGCAATATGTCCAACTTCTGTATCCATCCCTGTGTGAGTGACGATTCCTAAAGCGCGCCCATAGGTAATATTGGTTGAAGAGAAAGCCATATTGGATCGATCACCAATCCCAGCTTCTTTTTCAATAACCGCTTCGGCATGTTTTTCAACCGGAACAGATTCGCCAGTTAGTGCCGCTTCTTCGACTTTTAAGGAATTGGTTTCAACTAAGCGTATGTCCGCAGGAACGATGTCACCAGCTTCTAAACTAACTACATCGCCAGGAACAAGTTCAGTTGATTTGATTTTCATATATTCTCCATCGCGTAATACGTTGGCTTCAGGTGAAGACATATCACGCAAGGCGTTAATGGCATCTTCGGCCTTAGCCTCTTGGAAAACTCCAAGCACTGCATTTAATAGGACAACAATCAGAATAATAATTGAATCAGTTGGTCCTTCTCCCTCCATATATCCAACAAATGCAGATATGACAGAAGCAACTAACAGAACAATGATCATAAAATCTTTAAATTGGTCCACAAATTTTTGTAGAAGAGACCTTGTTTCTTCTTCTTTCAAGGTGTTTTCACCGTATTGCTCCAAACGCTTTTTTACTTCTGTTTGACTTAATCCGCTCTTAATATCGGTATCTAATTCGCTTATAATCTCTTGATTTGATTTAGTATAAGCAACAAAATCTTTGCTAGACATCCACTTTCCCCCTTTAATTTAACGTGTTTATAAGATTGACTTCGAATAGAAAAAAGACTCATGCCACTTGGGCAACACAAAGCTGCGCTCAATGGCATAAGTCTCACTATTTCAGACTGTACCAGTAGTAAAACTACTTAACGTTGTTGATACAGCCAAGATATCATCTATCTTAAGTTACTCCCTTATGAACATCTAGCTAAATTATAATCAATAGCACATTTTTATGCAAATTTTTTTGTAAAGATAGTCAAAGTTTTAAATCAGGAGTAGTTGTCAAATTTGAAGAAAGATTGATGAAATTTAGTAAAAACCTTTATAAATTTTGATAATTAAGCATTCTAAGGTCGTTGGCTCTTGATTTATGGTAAAGTATAATTGTAGACGAAACATAGTATTTAAGGAGGTTATCAAGATGTTTAAGAGAAAAAATATTTTATCATTTGTTCTAGTGAGCAACCTATTGGCAGCACCAATATTTCAAACCCAAGAAGTTTTAGCTCAAGTTGAAACGCAAGCACAAGAAAATTTTGTAGAGCCTACTTTTAATATTTTTTTACAAGTAGATGAGAATGTCCCCCAAGCTCAAAAAGAGATTTCCTATGATATTATTGATATAGCAAGTCAAGAGGTTGTTTATTCTTATCGTAGTGACAATACTGAACAGCAACCAATTGAATTGACTGCTGGTGAATATATCTTCCGTTTATATGATGACGGGAAGTTTCAAAGGGGAGGACAATCAGTTCGACCTTATCAAGTTCAAATCGTTCAAGAAAAACAAGAGAAGGCTGATGAAATTGCTGAGGATTCAGGAGAAATTGTTGAGTTGGCCGATCAAACGATAGTATATGATTATGCCTTTACAATTGACGGCAATTATTTAGAAACACCTCCGATTTTTAACATTTATTTAGTCGGTGATCAAGTTCAAAACCCTCAAGTACCAAAGATTGAATCACCAACTGCAGACAGTAGTCAAGAAGCTGATAATAGTGAAGAAAACAGTCAAACAGAAGTTGCTGACGAATTAGGAAACGTTAATGTAATTCTTAAGGACAGTGTGGGTAATGTCGTTCCGAATGTAGGAATAGTGATCAATGAGCAGGAAGTTTTAACCGATGAACAAGGGATCGCTCAATTTCAAGAAGTTCCTACTGGTAACTATGTAATGAATTTTGGTCGATTACCAGAAGCAATGTCAGGATATGAAATTGAAGAAAATGTTGAGATTTACTCAGGTCAAACTTACGACTTTCCTTTGACATTGTCAGGTGTTATCGAAGATTCAACAACTTCTCAAACAACTGTAGAAGCTAAAGCTGATTTACAAATCGAAGTATATGATCAAGAGGAAGCACCGGTTGAAGGAGTTAAGATTGAATTGACCAAACGGGATGATCCTCAATTTAAACAAGAATTAGTATCCGACCAATTAGGTGTCGCTCAAGCTTCTGATATTCCCACTGGCAATTACCAATATCAAGTAATCGAAACACCGGAAACACATTCAGCTCAAGGAACATTATTAGAAACACAAGTTTCTGCTAATGAAGAAAATCGTCAAGTAATTGGTATTACCAAGTTAGACCAAGTTGGTCAACTGAATATCTTAGTTACCGATACTCAAGGTCAAGCAATTCCCCAAGCTGAAGTTCAAGTGTTAGACCAAGTTTATACGACTGATGACAATGGCTCTATCTTTATTGATTCATTGCCAGTGGGTGATTACGATGTTACCTTGGTGACGACTTCAGGAAATGCTGATTTAGAGTCCAATGTTCAAAGGGTTGAAGTTTCAGTTAATCAGCCTACTGATTTAACATTTGAAATAGAAGAGCCGACTACAACAATGGAACCGACTACAACTGCTGAACCTACTACAGAAGAGCCAACTACGACGACACAGGATCCCAAAGCGGTTTTGACGATTAAAGTTCAAGATCAAAAGGCTGAAGCGGTAGAAGGTGTGAGCATACGCTTAATCAATACTGAAGATGGCCAAGAACAGGAAATAACGACTGATAGTCAAGGTCTAGCCTCAGCTAGTGATCTTGCTCTAGGTAACTACCAATACCAAGTCAGTCAAACCCCTGAAGGATATGTAGCCCAAGGCAATCTAATAGATGTAGCTGTAGAAAATGAAGCGCCAGAGTTACAAGCTGTGACTATTCAAAAAGAAGCTGAGGTGGGTCAAGTTTCAATAGCTGTCAGCAATAGTCAAGGTCAAGCTGTTGCAAATGTGCAAATGCAAATTGGCGAGTTGACTGTTGAAACTAACAAGAATGGAATAGCTTTAATTGAAGAAGTGCCTGTAGGCAGTTATGAAGTCCAGTTTGTTTCTATTCCTGAAGTTTACCGTGCAGATCAATTCTCTCCAGAAACGATTGAAGTGGTTGCAAACCAAAAAGTTGAACTAGCTTATCAGTTGGAAGAAAATGTTACGACTGATGAGCCTTCAACTACGCCAGAGCCGACAACCACAACTGAAGAAGTGATTACATCAATAGAGCCAACAACTACGACACTAGCATCAACTACACAAGAGTCAACTACCACAACTGTTGAGGAAACGACTGTTACCGAAGAAGCGACCGTTCCTGAAATGGTCTTTAAGGACTTAGAAAATGGAGGACAAGTCCTCTTAACCAAGGCAGACGCTAAAAATGTGGAGAGGGTTCTTATTCAAAAAGTTGATTTAAATGCCGCTAATCTCCCTTCTGAATTGAAAGGTAAAGATTTTGTAGCTTATGAAATCAAAGCTTTTAATCAAAACGGTAGTGAAATAAAATTGGAAAATCCAACAATAATCAAACTTCCTACCCGTCCAATTAATAGTCAACTTTTAGCCATGAAAGTTATGGGCCAACAAGTTGAAGGATTAAAAGTACGCCTTAACCGAGAAACAGCCACTGTTGAAAGCAAAGGCCTTGGTATTGTAGCCTTAGTATACAAAGACGCCAAAACTGATCAATCAACAACCACTCAAACTCAAGAGGATAGGAAAGCAGTTGTTGTTAAAAAGTCAACCGATCGTAAAGAAGCTGAAAAAGGCAATTTACCAACAGCTGGTGAAACAACTTCAAAAGTGATTTACTTAGTCGCAGGCATTTTAGTAGTTGGGGGAGCACTACTGATTGCTCTAAGAAAAAGAAATCAATTTAAAGACAAATAGATTTTTGAAAACAATCCCTAATATTTTTAGGGGTTGTTTTTTGTGTCTAATAAATCTAATAAATGTTAGATAATTGGATGATGAGTAAATAAGAGTATGCTAAAATTGAGAGTGTGAATAGTAGAGGAGGCTTAACATGGATACACAACTTATGTTTGGATACGGCTCACAAGCGGTTGGATTAAGCTTAGACAAGTTAAATCGACATGGTCTTATAGCGGGAGCGACCGGAACGGGTAAAACGGTTACCTTAAAAGTTATAGCTGAACAGCTAAGTTTAGCTGGCATACCTGTATTTTTATCAGATATTAAAGGCGATTTGATATCTTTGGCTGAGATGGGTAGTTCTCAAGCATTTATTGAAAGATTACAAGCCACTCACTATGAAAATTATGATAATCAAGCTTTTCCTATCGAACTGTGGGATGCCCATGGGCAATCAGGGCTGCCACTGAGAGTTACTGTTTCCGAAATGGGACCCATTTTATTAGCCAACCTATTAGGTTTAAATGAGACACAAACTAGTATTTTGAATGTGGTTTTTTCGGTAGCAGACGAAAAAGGGCTTTTATTGATTGACTTAACAGATTTAAGAGCAATGCTAAATTTCGTAGGCGAACATGCCAAAGAATTAAGCGGTAGTTATGGGAATATTTCCAAAGCATCCATTGGTGTTATTTTGCGCAGTATTGTAGTTTTAGAACAGCAAGGAGCTGATGCTTTTTTTGCTGAGCCTAGTCTAGAGATTGAAGATTTATTAAGGGTAGATGAATCAGGAAAAGGCATTATAAACATTTTGAATGCCAGCAAGCTCTATCAAACTCCCACACTTTATGCCATGGTCTTGTTAGCACTCCTAGGAGAGCTCTTTGACAGTCTTCCGGAAGTGGGCGATTTAGCTAAACCTAAAATGGTTTTCTTTTTTGATGAAGCCCATGTTTTGTTTGATGGAACTCCGAAGGTGCTGGTTGAAAAGATAGAATTGATGGTTCGCTTAATTCGCTCCAAGGGGGTAGGCATCTTTTTTGTCACTCAAAACCCTATGGACCTTCCAGACAGTGTGTCTTCACAATTAGGCAATCGAATTCAACATGGCTTAAGAGCATTTACACCAAAGGAACTTAAAGTGGTCAAAGCAGTGAGCCAAACTTTCCGACAAGCAGAATCTTCAGCTGTTGATTTGGAAAAAGTGCTCCAAGCGTTAGCCACCGGAGAGGCTGTTGTTTCTACTCTAGATTCAAAAGGCACACCAAATGTTGCTGAACGAGTTATGATTTATCCTCCGATGAGTAAGTTGGGCCTTGTTGACCCTCAAACTATTTTGAAGACGATTAACCACTCACAACTCTTAGATAAATATAGTGAAACAATTAATCGTGAGTCTGCTCACGAACAATTAAATCAAGCTATGCAAGAAACACAAGAAGAAATGATTAAATCGATTGATGGCAAAGCAGAGGACCTCTCAACCAACCAACGCATTAAAGAGCTGGAAGCAGAATTAGCTAAACAGCTTAAGAAGTCAGGCAAAACAGCTTCAAGACGGACGGATTCAAATTTTGACCGCTTTACTAAAAATATGATGAGTCAGGTTGGTCGCGAGATAGGCCGAGTTATCACACGTTCGATATCTGGTATGTTCAAAAAGTAGACTTTAGCGATTAATAAAGGATGATGATTCTTAAAAAAATGTTATAATCAGTAGGGATGCAATATGATAAATGTTTAACACTTTATTCTAGCAATAATTAAAAAGGAGCATTAATTTCTATGACATTAAAACTCATCACTATTGACCTTGATGAAACACTCCTCAGGACTGACAAGACTTATGATCGGGATCGCTTTAACCGCGTTCTGAAACGGTTAAGAGAAGCAGGAGTGATCGTGGCAATTGCTACTGGTAATTCTTATCAGAAAATTGCAGATTACTTTGAAGAGTCTGTCTGGCCGGACTTATATTTTGCTTGTGATAATGGTAATTACATTGTCAAGAATGATCAGACCTTAAAGAAGATTGGCATTCCATATGAAGGTTTTACCCAAATTATCGACTTTTTAGATGAATTTCAAGCCTATTCTCCCGTTTTAGGATTAGGCGATGCGGCTTATTTTAGAGACACTAAGGGTCCATTATTTGATTTCATTTCACGCTACGCTAAAGATGTAAACTACATTCCTCAATTTTCTGAACTGCCTGAAGATTCTGTTGTAACAAAAATTGCGATTGCGACACAAGATACGCTTGACCGCAATAAAGTCTTAGCTCGTATAATCAACGAGCGTTATCAAGAAGTTACTGCAGTTACTTCAGGAGATGGATGGGTAGATGTATATAATAAAGAGGGTGGTAAAGGCAGCGCCTTGCTTTATTTACAAAACAAATACAATATTAAAGCTGAGGAATCGATGGCCTTTGGTGATTCTTTGAATGATGAAAGCATGATGGCTCAAGTCCACTACAGTATAGCAATGGATAATGCCGATAAAGACTTGGCTATGCAATGTCGCTATAAAATCGGAAATAATAATGACCAATCAGTTATTTGTGTGCTAGAAGATTATATACAATCATTTGAATTAGACTTTTTAGAAAAATACCGTACAATTAAAGAATAGTAGGTTGATTAAATGGTAAAGAGAACGCAAAAGAAAAACATCAAGAACAGAATGGACGAGATGGCTCAAATTGACGCTTTCTTAATTCCGGCTCATCAAGCAGAAATGTATAAAGTTTTAAGACAAGCAGTAGCCGAAGAAGCCATTGAATATTGGCGAGCAAAATATCCTCAGGTTTCTCGTATAAAGGATAATCCTGATGAAGGCGAGGCTATTCAAATTAAAAATGCTGAGGATCAAGAAGTTTTTCGTTTCTATCTTAATCCTTCTAATATTTCTCAAGCGCAAAAAGCAAGAGATAAAGATCAACTGGATAAGTTTTTAATCAAATTTGAAAATATAGACAAAAATTCCCCACCAATGGTTTAATCAACGGTGGGGTTTATTATTATACCTTCATTTTCAGAGCTTCTTGATAAATTGAAAATAGCTGTCGACCAATTTGAGGAAGGTCGCGTTCGATGGCAATTTCATAGGCTTTTTCTACTAATGAAGGGAGTTTGCCTTCATAGGCTAGTTGAATTTTTTCTTGAAAGGCTTTAAGGTCTATAGCTTTATGAACATTCACACCGTCTTCCAGCCAACCATCAAATACAGGGATATCACGCACAATAAAATCTGTTTTCATGGCGCAAGCTTCAATTGCAGGAATACCTTCAGTTTCTTCAAAAGTCGGGAAAATATAAAGATTGCTCGCTAACAAACCGGCTCGTATATCTTCATTAGGTACATAACCAGCAAATTTTAAGTTAGGTAATTTCGTAGTGACAGCCTTTTTTATTTCATCCGGTACATAGCGCAAGTCAAGATAGCCAAACCAAATAAATTGAATGTGAGGCATCCGTTTGGCTAATTCAACAAAGTCAAGAATCCCTTTGCGTTTTAAGTATAGTCCAATCCCCATTACAACAAAATCATCAGGCTGATAGTCGTACTTTTGACGGAAAACTTTCTTAAGTTTCTCAGTGTCTAGAGGTTGAAATCTAGATAGGTCTATCCCGTTAGAAACAGAATAAATCGGTTGATCGAGACCGTAATTTTCAAGCAGGCTCTTAGAATATGGAGTAGGGGTGATGAGAATATCACCCAAACGGTAACAAGTTAGCAGCCATTGTTTAAAACTAGGTGCTAGAAAATTTGAGAAACGGAAGGAGTTCTCAAAGTCCTCTTTAGTCGAGTGGGCATGATAAATGACTGGAATATTCTTGCGGCGACATTTGGCTGCTAAAAGATAGGATTTAGGGAAGTAGGTATTAATATGTAATAGGTCAAAAGAGTCCTTGGGATTCATGGTATAATCGATTCCCATATATTCCAATGCTTTTTGCTGATGATGAATGGCTTTGCCTAAGCCTGAGCGTTTGATTTGCTCGAGATTGCCTGAATAAAGTAAAACGCGCATCTACTTACCTACTTTCTCTTTTAAAAATCTTAAAAAACTTATTTTTAATGAATGTAATACTTATTTTATCGAACAGGCCCTATTTTAACAAGTTTTACTAAGTCTTGTTAAAGCAATTTAGTCTTTACCAATGATTTGATGTATAATCCAATAGATGAGCAAAGCGACTTTGAGAGGGGGCTTTTTAATGACAGGACATTTTGGTCAAATTTTCTTACTGCCTGGACGCTCGTTACTTGAAAAAGAAATTGAGAGGTTGCAAGTGGATTTATCGCAAGCTGTATTTGAGTATGATGAATTAATTTATAAGGATTGTTTTTATTTAGAAAAGCACTTTTATTTAAATTTTGGGAAAGAATGGCTCAATTTATTAAAAGCTCATTTTCAAGCTGTCTTCTTAGAAAGAAAGTATAGAATAATACGTCTTTATAAGGAAAAGAATCAAAAGCTAAAACTGCAACAGTTAGAAAAAGATTTATCTGTTTATCAGCAGTTAATTATTGAAACGGAAGAAAAGATACAATCAGCAGAACACTCTATCTACGAAGATACTTTAACAGAAGAAGAGGCGCGCTTGATGCGGGGAATGTACCGTCAAATAGTTTCTAATGTCCATCCTCTTCTATATCCTTTACAAACAAAACACCAAGAGTCACTTTATCAAAAAGCCTTGACTGCCTATAAAAGAGATAATAAAGAGATTCTTCAATTGATTTTAGATCATTTAAATGAAGATTATGCTCAAGCGTCTCCATTAAAATTAAGCCAACTAGTCGATGTGAGGAATGCCTTGTTAGTCTCTTTATATGAAAAGAGGAATCAATTGGCCTTAAGACGATCTGATTTTCCCTATCTCATTCGCGATTACGTTCTAAATGATGAATTAGGCGAGAAAATGCGACAAAGTCTGATGCAGAGACGAAGTCAATTTAAGCAAAAAATAAAACAATTGGAGTTAGAAATAGCTAAGTTAAAAGAGAGTTAATCCTCTATTTAGTCCTTTCACTTCAAGACCCAAACTTTTTAACCAAGACCTAAGGTAAATAACAGAGGAGCAATACATGGCAAATAATTTTGAAAAAAACCAACTCTTACAAGCAAGAGTAGAAGATTTAACTCATGAAGGGTTGGGTGTCGCTAAAATTGAGGGCTTTCCATTCTTTATTGAAGGAGCCTTACCGCAAGAAGACATTGAATTTAAAGTCATAAAAATCGGAAAAAAATATGGCTTTGGAAAGTTAGAAAAAGTCGTAAATAAAAGTCCTGACCGAGTAGCCATAACCGATGATATCGGGCGTCAAACGGGAACGATGACCTTACAACACTTGTCTTACGAGGCACAGTTAGCATTTAAAGAAAAGGTTGTGAGAGATGCTTTTGAACGTATTGGGCATTTTAAAGAATTGACCATTCAACCGACTATGGGTATGGATGATCCATGGGGATACCGTAATAAGGCTCAAATTCCAGTTCGGATGGTTAAAAGTAAGTTAGAAACGGGATTCTTTCGAAAAAATAGTCACGACCTCATTCCAGTTGAAGACTACCATATTCAAGATCCCGCTATTGATCAAGCGATTCTAATGGTTCGGGACCTTTTAAGAAAGTACCACATTCCGGCTTATGATGAGCAAGCTCACAAAGGCTGCATGCGTCATTTAATTGTAAGAAAAGGCCATTATAGTGGTCAATTAATGGTCATTTTAGTTTCTAAAGCTAAAAAAATTCCTCAACTTGAAGAATTAATGCAAGAGATGATTAAAAAAATTCCTCAGCTGGTATCAATTATTCAAAATATTAATCCCGCCAAAACAAATGTTATTATGGGAAAAGAGACTTATTGTTTATGGGGAAAAGAGTATTTTGAAGATCAGATGTTAGAGATGACTTTCCGAATATCACCACAATCTTTCTATCAAATTAATACTCCTCAAGCTGAGCGTTTATATCAGCTGGCTATTGCAGCAGCAGAACTAGATGGCAGTGAGACTGTATTGGACGCTTATTGTGGCATAGGCACCTTATCCTTAGCGCTTGCCAAACATGCTCAAGCGGTCTATGCCATGGAAGTAGTGGTTGAAGCTGTCGAAATGGCTGAGAAAAATGCCGAAATCAATCAGATAGATAATGTGCATTTTGAAGCGGGTTTAGCAGAAGATTGGCTAGCAAGATGGAATCAAGAAGCCATTCGTTTTGATGTGGTGACAGTGGATCCACCGCGCAAGGGATTGGATCCTCAGTTTATTGAAAGCTTAGTGGAACAAGATCCAGCTAAGATTGTCTATGTTTCTTGTAATCCAGCTACCCAAGCGCGTGATTGTCAACTACTTGCTCAAGCGGGCTATCAAGTCAAAAGTATTCAACCGGTTGATCTTTTCCCATTCACTAATCATGTGGAGGCGGTAGCACTTTTGTCCAAACTTGATACAGATCAACATATTGATATAGAAGTGAATGAAGAAGATTTAAAAGATATAAGGTTAAAAAAAGATGCAACATATGAAGATATTAAAAAATATGTACTAAATAAACATGGATTTAAAGTAAGTAATCTTTATATAGCCCAAGTTAAGAGAAAACTTGGTATAATAGAGAGAGAAAACTATAATAAATCGAAGAAAGAAGACCAAGTAGTACCAATATGTCCTGAGGACAAAGAGAAAGCTATTATAGAGGCTTTAGAGTGGTTTGGGATGATATAAATAATTTTAGACGATATAGCTTTGTACTATATCGTCTTTTTTAGTTACCTATATACTTGTTGTCCAAGAATTACATAATAAATATTTCGATTAATTAGATGAGTCTTGGAGAGCGGCTGATTTAAATTAATGAGATGGAAGAATCAACCGTCTAGGTAATGAGAATGACAAGGTGCATATTATAACTAAAAATACTTTTGATAGCTATTTATGATAGACGATTGAAAACAAGCAAAAATTTATATCTCAAATTATGACTTAGATATCTTATATGAGGAGTTTATGGACAATGATATACAAGGTTTATTAAGTGAAGAATTTGATTACTCAATAGAAAATCTTAAAGAACAATGATTACTACAAGAAGAAGCTATCATAAAGTAAGAAAGAGATGACCTGATAAATGTGGTAGGAAATCTTATCAAAAATCCAAAACTATTAGAGATAAAGGATAATAAAGTAGAGAAACTCAAGGTGGATAACTTTGCTTTGATTTCAAATGATAAGAAAGGAGGGAAGAAATACCACTCTTGTTCAGCATATGGGGAAAAAGCAAAAGGAATGGAAAATCTTAAACAGGGAGATTTTATCAAAGTCTTTGGGCAAACAAAGATAGGTCTTGGAGATGATGGTAAAAAATATACAAATATAAGAGTCTTATCATCAAAACTCTTAAAAGCAAAAGAGAAAGATCAGGATAAAAGTTCTAAAAAAGAATTAATCCTTGGATCAATAAAGAAATACAAGGCAGAGGATATGGGTAAAGATATGGATAAGGCAGACAAAAAATAGAAGCAGAAAGATAATATTGGCGGTGTGATCTTCGGATTCCATCGTTTTTTTGCATCAAATTCATTTAAGAGATGCTTTTTGTATTGAAAAGAAGAAGAATGTGATAGAATAAAATATATCAATTAATGATAGATGGGGGAAGAAAATGTCTTCAGATAGTTATTTTAGTTATAAAAAATTATTCAAAAAATTAATAGATGAAGAAATGAGTAATAAAGAATTAATGGACAGAGCTAATATTAGTAGGAGTACATTTTATAAAATTAAAAATTCAGAAAATGTTACTACAGATACTTTACTTAGAATTTGTGATTATTTTGATTGTGACATTTCTGATATTGTGGAAAGAGTAAAAAAATAAAGTATATTAAGGGAGTTAAATTTATAAATGGAATTTTCAATGAAAGATATTACAAATAGATTATTTGAAGGAGACTGCTTAGAAATAATGAAGAGTTTTCCTGACTATTCTATTGACATGATTCTATGTGATCTTCCATATGGTACAACACAGAATAAATGGGATTCAATAATTCCATTAGATGAATTATGGGAAGAGTATAGACGTATAATTAAAGATAATGGAGTGATTGTGTTAACTTCTCATGGATTATTTACGTCAAGATTGATGTTAAGTAATATAGATGATTTTAAATATAAATGGATATGGATAAAGTCGAAAGCAACAAACTTTTTAAACTCAAAAAAACAACCGTTGAGAAAATATGAAGAAGTTTGTGTGTTTTACAAAAAACAACCAACCTATAATCCTCAAATGATGAATGGAGAATCATACGATAAAGGCATCAGAAAAAATCAGCTAAGCGGTTCTTATGGAGATTTTGAGCCAGTTAGGGTAAAGAGTAATGGTGAAAGATATCCTGTAGATTTAATTTATTTTAAAACAGCTGAAAGTGAAGGGAGGGTTTATCATCCAACGCAAAAACCTGTGGAACTTGGGAAGTATTTGGTCAGAACATATACAAATAAAGGAGATTTAGTTTTAGATAATACTTTTGGAAGTGGTAGTTTTTTAGTCTCTGCTTTAGAAGAAGGTAGAAATTTTGTGGGGATTGAAATGAATGAGGATACTAATCAGTTTAAAAAACATAAATACGATTTAATAGAAGTAGCAACTAAACGATTAAAACAGTCTTGGGATAATAATTTATCTGATGAAGATAAAGAGTATATATGTGAAGAAAATCTAATAAAGGAGTTTATAGAATATGAGTCAAATTAAAATTAATGCTAATGAAAGAAGCTGGGCTATAAACTTAATCTCTTTGATTAATAAATTTGTTGATAATCATGACTTGTTAATTAAAAATGTAGGTGGTGAATCTACAATTCTCACCGGAACAGAACGTATGTTTCCAGATTTAATACTATATGGTGATTCAAATCAAACAATTTTTTTACAAGGCTGGGAACTAAAAATGCCTGATACCTCGATTACAGATGAAGTATTTATTAAAGATGCACAAAGAAAAGCTCACAATCTAGGTTTGAATAGTACTTTGATTTGGAATTTTACTTCTGCATTTTTATATGTTAGTGACAAAGCTGGGAATTGGTATATAAAAAAATCCTGGAATGAAAATAGTCATATAACATCGAGGTTAGATGTTATTAAATTTCAAGATGACTGGGAACAAACTTTAAAAGATGTGATATTACAAGTAAATGAATTTTTAGTTACTGGTGATATTTGTTCACAGAAAATAGATATGGTTGTTACAGATTCATTAATGGCAAATATCATAGAAAACAATAAGGAAAGCATAGGAAATGTATTAAGAAAAAAATCTAATAGTAATAGAGTTATAGAAGCATATATTATGCACTGGTGGGAAAAAGCAAGGACTGAATATGTTAATGATGAACAAGACCCATATATAGCATATGGTAAAATGATTATTTTAAATTGGTTAAACAAATTTTTGTTTGCTCATCTTATTAAAGTATACCAATCTTCTGCCAGACTAGTTGATTCTATTTCAGAAAATGAAGACATAAATTCAGTTATTGAAGTATTTGAAAAAATTACTGAAAAGTGTGACTTTTATAATATATTTTGCAAAATTGAATATAGTGAACTAATTGATTTAGATACTTGGAATCAAATTATAGAATATAATAATCTTTTAAAATCAATGAGAATTGACAAAATAGATCAAAATCAAATTCAAGATATCTTGGAGAATTCAGTTACATCATCAAAACGACTTATTAGAGGACAATTTACTACCCCGAAAATATTAGCTGATATATTGTGTAATATAACAATGTTAGATTCTGAAAAGGATTTTGTTGATTGTTGTTGTGGTACTGGAACAATAGCAAAAGCTGGTTATGATTTGAAATCAGATAAGATGAACGTTGAAGATGCTTTGAGTTCTACTTGGGCATCAGATAAAGATACTTTTCCACTACAATTAGCCACAATAGCTTTATCTTCAGTAGAAACAATGAATAAACCACTAAAGGTATTTAACAGAAATGCACTAAATTTAAAAGTAAGTGATGAAATCAATGTCACGGATCCGTCTAATGGTGAAATTATTAAATATAATCTTCCTAAAATGGGAACTATCTGTTCTAATTTACCTTTTATTGCTTTTGAGCGACTAGATGATAAAGATAAAAGATTAATAGAAAAAATAATTGTAAAAGTAAAAGATGAAACAAATATTGTTTTAAGTAAAAGAGGTGATATTTACACCTACATTCCTTTCGCCTTACATGATTTGTTAGATGATAATGGAAGATTAGGAATAATTACATCTAATTCATGGTTGGGAACAAAAAGTGGGAAAATATTTTATAGTGCTTTAAAAGAATATTATGAAATAGAACATTTGCATATCAGCGGGAATAAAAAATGGTTTAATAATGCTGATGTAATAACTGTAATATTAGTTTTAGAGAAAAAAGAAGTTTCATTATCAAGAAAAGATTATGATACTAGTTTTTTCATTTGGAATAAAAATTTAGAAGAATTGAGTGCTACAAAAGAATATAAAGATAATATAATTCAAAGTTCCATTCTTAAAATTGAACCTAAAGAAGAAGTAGCTAAAAAGACCATTTACAGTCAGTGTCAAATCGATAGTATTCTTGATTTGAATGTATCTCTTAATTCTCTTTTTCATGATAATAAATGGTTGATTAACACAAAGAATTATTTGCTACCAATTACTGATTTTTTTGATATATTTAGAGGAAGTCGACGTGGATGGGATCAATTATTTTATCCACAAGGTAACCATGGTATAGAAGAAATTTTTATTAAAAAGGTATTGAAGAATGCAAGAAACGTAAATTTTTTAAAAACGGAAGCACAGGATGATGTTTTTTGTTGTTCTAAAACTAAAAAGGAATTGCGTGAAAGCAATCATTTGGGTGCGTTAGCTTGGATTGAGAAGTTTGAAAATGAAGTTAATGGAGTAGGTAAGCCAATTCCAGAGGTTTTAAGTAGAAAAAATTTGCAATGGTATGAGATTGAAACTAGTGAGCTGGCTGATTTCTTTACTATGATGAATCCTGATAAAAGGCTCTTCTTTGGAAAATTTGAAGAAAAAAGCTTCATAAATCAGAGGTTAATTGGATTAAGAGTTCAGGATTTGAATATGGATCGTGAGTTATTGCATGCTTTATTAAATTCAATATTATCTATTTATTACATTGAGGCTTTAGGTTTTGGAAGGGGATTGGGAGTTTTAGATATTAATAAAGATAGTATAGCTTCAATGTATATACTCAATCCAAATAATCTTAATGAATGTCAAAAACAAAAAATTAAAGAATTGTTTTCTCCAATTCTTGAAAGAGAAATTTATGATTATGAACAAGAATTAAATAAGGAAGACAGAATTGCTTTTGATAAGTATGTATTAGACTGCTATGGATTGTCCAGTATATATGCAGATATAAAGAACTCATTTTTATCTATGCACAAATCTAGAAGAAATATATAAAGTTGAGGGCTAGTTGAATGTATATAAAGAATATTATTATAAAAAATTTTAGACTATTGAAGCACACTAAGATTTCATTAAGTCAAACAAAAACAATTTTTGTAGGGAAGAATAATACTGGTAAAACAACTGTGATGAATGTGTTTGACCTCATTACTAATTGCGTTAAAAGATTGAGATTTGATGATTATCCATTGAGCTGTAGAGCTAACCTATATAGTCAGATTAAAGGATATTTCAATAAAGAAATATCTGTAGAGGAGTTAAAATTAAAAGTTGAACTTACTCAGTTTCTTTTAGAGATTGAATATAGTGATAGAAATGAAAATGATTCGCTGGGAGAACTTTCAAATTTTATTATTGATTTAGACGAGACGATTACTGTAGCTAAAATTAAATGTATTTATGAATCGGTTTCTAATATAGAGACAGTATTATTAGATTTAAAGGAACAGTATGAGAATTTAATTACAAATATTGGATCTGATGATAATTTGCAAATATTACAACAAATTATAAAAAGAGAATTTCATCGACTATTTGAGTTAAAAATTTATGCTATAAATCCAACAAATGAAGATGATTTTCAGTTAAAAAGTTATGAAAATTTGAAGGGACTTTTCAATTTAAGGAAAATAACAGCTGAACGTAATTTAGGAGAATCAAATGAAGAACCTCAATTAAATCCATTAGGAAGAGTTTTAAATTCACTGTTTAACACAGAGATTTCAGAAGCAGAAAGTTCTATACAGCCTGCAATATTAAGCTTGAAGAAAACTATTAATTTGACTAAATATAATTTGCAGAATGATATTAGTGTCCATATGGATTCAATTGTTGATTCAATGTTACAGTTTGGATACCCATCAGACGAGGATTTGTTGTTAAAAGCTTACACTGATCTGGATATAGAAAATAGTATCATATCTGGAACAAAATTGAATTATAGGAGCCATGATAATATTGAAGAATTGCCTGACACATATAACGGTTTGGGATATAAAAATTTAATAAAAATTTCTTTGATTCTACAAGATTATTTGCGTTCTTTAAAACAAGGGGATTTAAGGATTCATCTATTGTTTATTGAGGAGCCAGAGGCACATATGCATCCACAATTACAAGCAACTTTTATAGAATATATAGAAAGCTTTCTTAAAGTAGAAGATAGTAAAGTTCCGATACAAATAATTATCACAACACATTCTTCTCATATTGCAAATACAGTACCTTTTTCACAAATAAGATATTTTAAAAAAGGTTCTCATAATGTTGTATGTAAAAATTTAGATACTTTTAAGTTAAAAGATGAAGATCCTTCTGAAAGAAGAACAACTATTGAATTTCTGCAACAATATATCAAGTTAAATCATTGTGATTTGTATTTTTGTGATAAAGCGATATTAGTTGAAGGTACATCGGAGAGGTTGCTTATTAAGGACATGATAATTAAATGCTTTGATTTAGATAAGTATGGAAATGAAAATCCTTCTTTACAATCACAGTATTATACAATTATTGAAGTTGGTGGTGCGTATGCTTTTAAGTTTTTTGACTTTTTAAACTTTATTGAAATCCCCACATTAATAATTACAGACATAGATTTTGTTGATAAAAATGGCAAAGCTTGTAGAAGGGCAGAAGCCAAAAGAAGTTCTAATGGAACAATAAACAGATGGTATAGAAATAAATTTGATTTAAATAAGAAAGACAAAGTGTTAATTAATAAAATAACAGATATGTTAGAAAATGAAGATGAATTAATAGATTGCAATTTAAGGTTAGCTTGTCAAGAACGTGAGAATGATATTCACCCACGAAGTTTTGAAGAGGCAATTATGAACGTGAATCGAGAATTATATGGGATTGAAGAGAATGTTAGTGAAATTGAGTTTGATTCTAATAAGGAGAGCAAAACAGATTTTGCATTTAATCTGCTTTTTAATAAAGACTTCTCTAATTACACTATCCCTTCATATATTTCAAAAGGTCTAGTATGGCTAAGCTCTCAAAAAAACACTGCTAATAATTTGGGGGTGGAAACGACTAAATGAAACAAATAAGTAATTATGAAAAAGCAAAAAAAATAGCAGATAGTATCGATAGGGAAATTATAGAAGTTCTGAAATCAAAAAGAAGTTTTTGTGTAGAAGCTGGGGCAGGTTCAGGTAAAACACACTCTTTGTTAAATGTTATTAATTGGTTAGAAGAAAATGCTAGTTCATTTGACAAGGCAGTAGCATGTATAACATATACGAATGTTGCTGTAGACGAAATAAAAGAAAGAATATCAACTTCTAGTGCAATAATCCCTTGTACAATTCACGCCTTTGCTTGGGAAGCTATAAAAAGATTTCAGAAAGATTTGATAGTTTCATTGAATTCACTGGAGTTATTTAACTGTTTCTCTCAAGAAGAAATAGAATCTATAAATAAAGTAAATTATACATTAGGAACACGTCATATTGAAGATTCTATTATGTATTTACACCATGATGATGTTATAGAAATAATTGCATTATTTTTAAATAAAATCAAATTTAGAAAATTATTAAGCCAGAAATACTCACTAATTCTAATTGATGAATATCAGGATTCATCAAGAATAATTATGGAGAAATTTTTAGAATTCTTTATAAATCAAAATAAAGGACCACAGTTTGGTCTATTTGGTGATTATTGGCAAACCATATATTCACTTGATAAGGTCTGTGGTGAAATTAAAAGTGAAAATATTGTGGAGATAAAGAAAAAATCTAACTTCCGTTCTCAGGAGATAATAGTAGAAGTACTTAATAATATCAGACCAGAATTACCACAAATATCTGCTATTAATGAAAATGATGGAGAAGTATTAGTTATCCTGACAAATAATTACTTAGGACCACGTATTCCAAAAGGATATTATAAAGACGAACTTCCAGATTTGATTCTACATGATTATATTCTTAATGTATCTGCAGAATTAAAAAAACGTGGGTGGGGAGCTAAGGAAGAGACAACAAAAATATTTATGTTGACTCATAAGATGTTATCTAAACAACAAGAGTATAGCAATTTGTTAGAAGTTTTAGAAAATGGTTTAAAAGAGCAAACTGATCCTCATGTTAATTTTTTTAACAATTACTTAGAACCAATTTATTATTCACTTAGTGAGAACAATGCTTCTTTACTATTTGAAATATTAGGGACTAATCGTCAACCTTTAGAAGCAAGAGGGAAAAAACTTGAATGGAAAAAACTTTACAAAGGTTTAGATGTATCAAGAAAAAAACAAATATATGATGTACTTAAATGTGCTTATGAAAGTAAACTAATACCTATTTCAGACAAGATACTATCTAATTTTATTTCATATGAGAAAGGAGAGGCGGACCCCAAAATTAATAGATTGTACCAAGTTAAGTACAGTGAGGTTATTAATGCATTATCTTTTTTTAATGAAAACTCAATATATGCAACAAACCATGGGGTTAAGGGTGCAGAATACGAAAATGTATTTATGGTAATGGGTAAAGGTTGGAACAATTATAGATTTGAAAACATCTTGTATAAGAAGGAAAATGAGTTATCTGGTAAACAATTAGAATCTTTTATTAGAAATAGAAATCTTTTTTATGTTGGATGCTCTCGAGCTAAGAAAAGATTGGCTATTATGATAACCATCCCCGTTGAAAAAGATTTTGTTGAATATTTACAGGATGTTTTTGGAAAAGAAAATATTGTAGAATATTCAGAGTTAGTTAAAATTTAAGGAATAAAAGAAGTAGATTTTATCTCTCTACTTCCTTATCCATATAGCTATTATAGTTCTTTTGATATAAAACAAGTTCAGAAAACTTCTCTTTATTAAGAGAATACTCTTTCATAAGGGTATTCTTTTTTTTTTTTGCAGTAAATAAAGTTTTTTAAAAATCTCTTTTGATTTAGGAATATTAAAAATGATAACAGTTAGCAAATAAAGAAAAATCATATAATGCTTATAATTTATCTTATCTAGAGTCATTAAAAAGATAAATAATTTTAATTAGAATATTTTATTATAATTCATACTTCTATTTTTATTATCTAAAAAAGTTTCTGACATATATATAATGACATCAAAAAAGATGTTCAAATTTAATAAATTAGGAGGAATTAAAGATGAATGAATTTGAAAAAAGAAATTTTTTGATTCTAAAAAAGATGCAAGAATTACTGGAGGTATGTGAGGAAAACAACAAAACAAAAAGTTTTAAATTCTTTAAGAAAAAAGACGAGGACCTTTATTTCCAAATAAACTGTTACAAACTTGAATTGAGTAACAGAAGGCTGGAAGTAAAATTATATGAAATTGGGAGATTATTTGTAATATATGAAAAGTATACAAATAAAGCATCTCAAAAGCATGATTACAACTTATCTAAGTATGAAATCAATGCTATTTCCAGTGTGTTAAATCAAATAATTAAAGATTTCAGAGAAAATGTTGTAAGATTATAGTAAAGCTACTTTAGCCCATAGAACAATGTGACTATGGGCTAAAGTATTTATTAAATAACATTTTTCTAGTATCTAATCTTTATTTACATCAAAATTAATGTATTTTCTAACAGTATTCCTTGATAATTTAAATTTTCTAGCAGTTTCAGATATATTACTATTTTCACGATAATATTCTTTGACTTTTAAAATAAGTTTTTCTTTTTCTTCTCTTTTTTGATTAACTATAGTCTCTTTTTTAGTATAAGGTTTTAGACACGACATAAACTGACTTTCTTCTTCTGAAATATCTAACCATTCCATTATTTTTATGTTTGTTAATTTCTTATATTTAGGAGCTACATTTTTTTGAGCACTATTCCACTTTGATTCTATATAACTTTCCTTTTCGAAGATTCCACCTATTAAACTTCCAATTTCATATAAAATATCTTTAGATAAATTTCCATTAAGAATTGTCCAAGCAGCCTGAATCATTATTTTGTCTCTACTGCCTACAAGTGTATCATTTTCTTTTCTAATTTTAATTAGTGTTTTATAATCAGCAATTCTTTTTAAACTTAGTTTTTCAATGCTTGTTTTATAGATATAATTATTTTCATTTACATTTTTTTCTGGCTTTAATTCATTTATCCACAAACCAAGATTATATCTAGGAAAATCTTTAATACTTATACATGTACCTTTTGCTATAGCTGATTTGTTATAGGATAAAGGTAATCTTATTATTTGCAGTACATTTGATCCAACATTTTTATCTAAATCAACATTTTTTAATGCATAGACATCTGCATTTTTTAATTCAGATATTTTTTCATATAAATTTTCTTTTAGATACATCGCACAATCTTGGTATAAACTTATTTGCTTTTCTTTTCTAGTTTTATCTTTATAGAAATACATAGGTTCAATTAAATAGAATAAATGTAATCCTCTACCTGAATTAAGGACTATATGAGGACAAAGGATATTATCAAAGACATTAAAAGTTTTTAATGCGTTATAAACAGTTTCTGCTTTTTTATAATTCCATTCAATATCTCTACTACAATCTATGTCAAATACAATGTATGAAATGCGTTTAATATTACCTAAGCCTATATTTGGTTTTTTCGTTTTATTGTTAAATGCAGGGAACCTTTCAGATACAGAAATATAAATATTTTTTATATTATAATATTGAAACCTTTCAAGTTCCATAAATTTTACGGTATGTTTTTTACTTTTTATTCTTATAGAAACAATTCTTTTTTCATCGTTTTTTGGATAGAGAAGATTTAGAATATCATCTCTAATTTTATTATCTGACATAATAATGCCTCCTTTTAATTTCTTAAAAGGTATATGTCAGAATTTTTTTTTAATAATAAAATAGTAGGTGGTAAAAATTTGTCCTATTACAGGGGTACTTTACTGATGCCATTGGCAGCTAGAAAGTTTATATGAGAGGTATATTAGTCTTAAGTTTAGAGTTAAGTATTTAGGGAGAAGGATATTTAGAACTTAAACACTAAAAACATGTTTAGAACAGATACATTGGGAATGGTTAGTTTATTTATAGAAAGAGTAATAAGGATTAAATTTAAGAGAAGGAATTGGATATTAATAAGCACTGTTTATTACTGAGAGAATATATTTATTTTTACTCTTAAGAGTTTCATTTTTTAATGAAATGTATTTTAAATTAGTTAAACTATATAATTCACTACGGTTACATCCAATCTCCAATGGCTTAGAGCCAACACTGAAACAGCCATTAAAGCTAAACGATTATAAACAACGGGTTTTCCATTTTGGATAGCTCGTTTTTTATTTTCTCCTCTTAGTATATAGGGGGAGTCATTCATATCGTTTTTAAAACGATTTAATTTAGCTTCATATTTTGATAGGTTGTCACTTTTCAAATCTCTATGACCATATTCAAAAAACCATATAAGTTTAGCTTTTAATTTTCTTTTGTATTCAATATTATTATCTAATCTTTCTTTAAAAAATTTATAACAATCCCATCCATGTTCTCTTCTTAAGGCATGTAAATGGATTTTGTTATTCATTTCTTCTGGGGTAAATATATTTTCTCCACCTGATTTTTCTAAGAAAATATTCTTAACAAGTTCTTCATCTTTAGGTAAAACAAGCTGATAAGTGGATTTTCCACCTTTACCTTTACGAACATGGACATAGATAGATCCATCCTTTTGTTTTATATCTTCACGTTTTAACTTCGCTAGCTCACTTCTTCTAATTCCTAAAACTTTTTGTAAAGATACTAATCTTTGAAATTGAGGAAGGTTGTTCTGTAACTTCCCGTATGGGTTGGCATCTTCTTTTCTACCTTTAGTTATCGTATTTGCTTTTCTTTTGGGCTTACTAATTTCTCTCATATTGACACCTATAGCTTTGCATATTGGTGCTAAATAGGTGTGAACAGTACTAGCAGAATAGGAAATAGGATCTTCTTGGAGATGATTTGAGTACTCTTGTATTAAATCTTTATCTATGTTCTCTATTTTTTTGAAGCCTTGTTCTTTAGCCCAAGATGCAAATTTTTTGCAAGCATATTTATATTGCTTTCTCGTTATATTTCCATGTAATCCTTCGGATGCTTTTTTGAATAAATCAAATTGTAAGCTATTTCTATTTCTTGCCATATTCATTCCCTCCATTTGTACTTAGAATTTCAATATTACTGTTAATTAGCCTCCTCATTTTTTTACGAGCTTAGGATGCTCAAAAAATCTAAATAATACAGGCTTAAATATTATTGTTATTTCACTTCAGTAAACACCGTTATGTCATAACTTTTAGATTTTGCCATTTGTTAAACCGTAAATTTTATTTTTTCTATTTCCTCATTTTTTTCTACATATTTTAAAAATTAATCATTAAACCGTAAATTTTTCGCCTAAACTGGTAATTTTCAAAGCTACGCTTTTTAAAAATTACCATTTAGGTTCTTTTAATTTCATTCAAAACAATTGTCAAGATTTTAAATTTTAATGGCGTCCATTTAAAACCTTCATTTATTAAGAAATAATAAAGTGACCGTATCCGGACTTTACTATTATCAAAATAGATGAGCCTAACAAGTAGGTCTACCATAATCGTGGTGCGATTTAGAGCTTTTGAATCCATCGCTTATAGTGATAAATCCTTTTTTATTCTTTTCTTTTTTCATTTTGTTTCCTCCTTTTTGTCGCTCTACATTAACTCCATATATTCAATCTTCTACTTTATGTATGTTAGAAAAGATCTTCAATAATAAAAAAGTATGAAAAATATGTAGATTTCTTTTTAATGATTTCAAAATATCCTTAAAAAAGTTTCTGACATATACATATTAGAAGGAAATTTTTAAAGGTGGAGGTTAATATATGAAGAAGAAAATACTACAAAATAACCTCCTAAAGCATTAGGAGGTTACCATTATGGACAATTCTATAGAGGATTTGGTTAAACTCCTAGAAGAATTTATTGAAAAATATGGAGATAAAATTGATTTAGATGAGCTTGAAGCACCACAAAGACCAACAGATGAAAAATGATCTGTTGGCTTTTTTATGTAAAAATATTATAATGATATACAGTCGAAATTATTTGTCCAAACTAAAAAAGGAGAACTATGAAAAAGAAAAAAGCTTATGTATATACTAGGGTCTCCACTTCGATGCAGGTCGATGGATATTCTCTGGAGGCTCAAGAAGAGCGAATCAAACAATACGCAAATGCATATAATATTGAAATTATAAATAGATATCAAGATGCAGGAAAGTCAGGAAAGTCTATTATAGGTAGAAATGAGTTTATGATGATGTTAAGTGATATTGAAGCAGAAAAAGACTCAGTTGATTATGTACTTGTATTTAAACTTTCAAGATTTGGTAGAAATGCAGCAGACACCTTAAAATCACTTGAAATAATGGAAAATCATGATGTAAACTTAATATGTGTAGATGATGGTTTAGATAGCTCTAAAGACTCTGGAAAGCTTGTTATTACTATTCTTTCAGCGGTAGCTGAAATGGAAAGAGAAAATATTTTATCTCAGACTATGGAAGGAAGAAAACAAAAAGCTAGAGAAGGAAAGTGGAATGGAGGATTTGCTCCTATTGGATACTCATTGAAAGATGGTAAACTCTATATTAATGAGGAAGAAGCTGAACCAATAAGAAAAATATTTGATATGTATGTCAATACGGATATGGGAGCAAATGGTATTGCTAAACACTTAGTTAATTTAAATATGAAAAAGCCTATAAGACAGAATGGAAATTCTCCCTATTTTTCAGCTTATTTGATAAGACAGATTTTAGATAATCCAGTTTATAATGGTAAGATTGCCTACGGTAGACGAAAAGGAAAAAGAGATAAGACAACGGGCAAAAACGTTATGATAAAATCGGATAACTATATTTTAAGTGAAGGAATACACGAGGCTTTGATTGATGATGAAACATGGGAAAAAGCACGATCTAAAAGAAAGTCACAAGCTAAAAGGTATGAGAAGGTGAATAAAGGGAAAGATGAAAAAGCTTATTTGCTTTCAAGTATTGTAAAGTGCCCTATTTGTGGAGCTGGATTATATGGAAATAAAAGTAGAAAGAAGAATAAAAACAAAGAGGGAGAGTATTATAAGGATTATTATTACTATGCTTGTAAACACCGTAAATTAATTGATGGACATAAATGTAATTTTAGTAAGCAGATTAAAATAGAATCATTGGATAGAGAAGTTCTTGCAATTATTAGTCAAATTGTTAGTAATCCCACTTTTGCTGATAGAATTGAAAAGAAAATTAATGTACAAACAGACACTAAAGAGATAGATAAAATTATTAAAAAATATGAATCTAAGCTTAGACAATTAAATGCTACAAAGATTAATTTAATTAAGCAAATTGATACTTTGGATTTTGAAGATAGAAATTATGAAAGCAAATATAAGGATTTAAATCTGAGATTAGATAATACTTATGATCAGTTAGCGGATATAGAAGACTTAATACGAGAAAATAAAAATAAAAGAGAGTTAATTTTAAAAGATAAAATGACTTCTGATAATGTATATAAAATTCTTATTAATTTTGATAGCTTACTTAATGTTATGGAAGATGTCGACAAGAAGAGATTATGTAGTTTATTAATTGATGAAATCCAATTATATGAAGAAAAACAAGAAAATGGGCAATGGATAAAATCCCTAAGTTTCAAGCTTCCTATCATAGAAGAGGATATTAATATTAGTTTGGACAACAAAAGCCATGTTGAGACGGTAGCTTTATTAACAAAACTCAATAAATAAGATTTTAAACCAATGAAATTAAGAGCTGGTCCAATTTTCTTCAATAAGGAATTGGAACAGCTCTTTTTTATATGAAAAGTATAAATTGTATTAAATAATAAATAATACAATCAAATTAAAGTTTTTTAAAACGATCTTCGATTATAATCCTTTCGTCTTACTTCTATAATTAAGCTATAAAGAAAAAATACATTTTTGAAAGGAAAACATTATGATAGGAGAAAACATTTTACTCAGTTCCGTGTTTGTTGCCGGATTATTGTCATTTTTTGCACCCTGTACCTTCCCCTTAATTCCAGTCTATATTGGTTTTATGACGGATGAAGCAGGAGAATATCAAAAATTAAAAATTGGCAAGTTCGAAATCAATAAGGGAGGCATTATTAAAACCATGTCCTTCGTATTAGGACTTTCAACCAGTTTTATTATTTTAGGTTTTGGCGCAGGATGGTTAGGCCAAGCCCTAAATAATTCTTCCATTTTAATCTTTGCAGGCTTTTTAGTTTTTTTACTGGGTGTCCACCAAATGGATATCATCCACTTTAAAAAACTGGATCGTATGCGTGGAATACAAGTGAATGTAAAACAGAAAAAAGCCTTAGGAACCTATCTGATGGGTGTTTCCTTTAGTCTTGGCTGGACACCTTGTGTAGGACCAATATTAGGAGCTGTTTTAGTCACTTCCGCCAGCGGAGACACTCAATTTTACGGAGCCTTCTTGATGTTAATTTACTCATTAGGGCTAATGATTCCCTTTTTGATTATGGCGATTCTATCCACTTATATGTTAGACCGTGTTAGCTTTTTCAAAAAACATCTGGTAACCATCAAACGAACAGGTGGCTTCTTGGTAATGATAATGGGAATCGTCCTAATGACCAATCAACTTCCCAACTTAGTCGCTTATTTTAATAACTTATTCAATTAGGAGGAAATGAAATGAAAAGATTTATATTATTACTAGCTGTCGCTTCAATCGCAAGTGGTTGTGCCTTAGCTTCCAACCAAGAGACTACAGATGGCGAATCGAACAATTCAGCCCAAGAGCTTAAAAAGACAAATAAAGTTTCAGAGGATTCAAGCATATCTTCAAAAAGAGAAAGTGCTTATGATTTCACCTTAAAAGATTTAAAGGGAAAAGATTATTCTTTAGCAGAACAAAAAGGCAAGCCAGTTTATGTCAAGTTTTGGGCATCCTGGTGTCCGGTTTGTTTAGCTGGCTTAGAAGATTTAAATACTTTAGCTGGTCAAGAAAATGACTTTGAAGTTGTAACGATTGTTTCTCCTGGTTATAACGGGGAGAAAAACAAAGAAGATTTTATGGAGTGGTTTAATTCGCTAGAATACAATAATATGAAAGTACTTTTAGATGAAGAGGGTCAGACCTTTGCTAATTATGGAGTACGTTCAATGCCAACTAATGCCTTGATTGATAGTCAAGGGGTGCCAGTAAAGATTATTCCAGGTGAAATTCGCAAAGAAACATTAACTCAATTGTTTGAAGCCTTAGCAAAGGAGAATTAAGATGAAAAAGATATTCGTTTTATTGGCGTTTGCCCTATTTTTAGTCGCTTGTTCACAAGTGAGTTCTAACAATAAAGTGAATGACAGTAAATTAGCTGAAATTGACGCCATATTGGATCAAGAGAAAGCTAAAAGCAAAGTGAACCCTAACAAAGACATCGATTATTCTTCTGCTGATTTGAAAAAAATTTATTTAGCCGGTGGCTGTTTCTGGGGTGTTGAAGCCTATATGGAAAGAGTCTACGGTGTTGCAGATGTAATCAGTGGCTATGCGAATGGAAACAAGAGGGAAGTAAGTTATGAAGAAGTGATTAAAGGATCGGGCCATGCCGAAACGGTTGAGGTGACCTATGATCCGGAGCGCATTTCTTTAGATGGACTGTTAGATTATTATCTAAAAGTAGTTGATCCAACGAGTAAGAACCGTCAAGGAAATGACCGCGGTGTTCAATACCGCACAGGTATTTATTTTACTGAAACTACTGATCAAGCGATCATTCAAGCTCGCTTAGATAAAGAACAGGCCAAATATCGTAAAACCATTCAAGTAGAAGTAGAAGAATTGAAAGATTTCTATCCAGCTGAAGAATATCATCAAGATTATTTAGAGAAAAACCCCAATGGCTATTGTCATATTGATTTGAATAAGGCTAATGAACCTTTAATTGATCCGGCTCTATATCCAAAGCCAAGTGATCAAGAGCTCAAAGATAAATTAACAGCCATACAATATAAAGTAACGCAAAAAAATGATACAGAGTCTTCTTTTTCTAACGAATATTGGGATAATGAAGCAGCGGGAATTTATGTCGATGTAGCTACGGGTGAACCTCTCTTTAGTTCAAAAGATAAGTTTGATTCTGGCTGTGGCTGGCCATCTTTTTCTCGCCCCATCGCTAAGGAAGTCGTAACATATAATGAAGATTTAAGTTATAATATGAGTAGAATCGAGGTTAGAAGCCGTGCAGGCGATTCACATTTAGGTCATGTGTTTGAAGATGGGCCTGAAGAATTAGGCGGTTTGAGGTACTGTATTAATAGTGCTTCAATTGATTTTATCCCATTAGAAGAAATGAAAGCTGCAGGCTATGAGTCCTTAATAAATTTTGTGAAGTAGGTTATTATGTTGAAATTATTGATAGCTGATGATGAATCAATCATTCGCAGGGGTATTAAACAATTAATTCCATTAGAAGATTTAGGCATTTCAGACGTTTATGAAGCAGAAGATGGTGAAGAAACTTTAAATGTGGTAGAAGACTTTCAACCTGATATTTTGCTTCTAGATATTAATATGCCTAAGCTGGATGGCTTGAGTGTGGCTGAATCTGTCAAGGCTAATTATCCCAAAATTTATATTATTATCTTAACAGGTTACGATTATTTTGAATACATGCAAAAGGCTATTCGAGCTAAAGTGGATGATTATATTTTGAAACCAGTATCCAAAAAAGACATTGAGTTCATCTTACAAACAGCGATTACTAAGATAAAAGAAAAACGTCAAAAAGATGAAATTCAGGCATTAGTTCCTGAAGAAGTCGATAGGGTTAAACGCTCAGATTTGATTGAAGACTATTTGGATAAACATATATTTCAAGCTGATTTGTCGCTTAGTCAGATGGCGGAAGCAATCGGCTATAATAGTAATTATTTGTCTGTTTTGATCAAAGATTACTATGGAATGAGCTTTCAGGACTATATCAATAAACGACGTATGGAGAAAGCAAAGCTACTTTTACTATCAAGCGATAAAAAGAACTATGAGATTGCGCATGAGATCGGAATCGAAGATGTCAATTATTTTATCACTAAGTTCAAAAAATATTATCAAATCACCCCCAAACAGTTTAGGCAGGCAAAAAAATGAAAACAATGCGCAACCGATTTGACCGAAAAATCAGTGTATACTTTTTCAGTATTTCAATGATGATCGTTTTAATATTATCTTATGCTAATTATAGGTCTTCAGTTAAAATTATTAAGCAAAATATCGAAATGGAAAACAGTCAGCAGTTGAAGACGGCTAGTTTATATATTGCTTCTTATCTTGAGAAGATGAAAAGTTTAAATAGTTTATTAGCCATGACCCCCGAATTAAATAGTGATCAGGAGCAAGCAATTGATGAGCGTGCTTTAAAAAGCACGCTTGATTTAATAAAATCGAGCGATAACATTATAAAAAATATTATGATAATTACTCAATCCGGTCAGTTAATTACTCAAACCGGAAGTGTAATGGAAAGTAAAGCGTCGGTGTTGAATGAAGACTGGTACCAAACAGCTTTAAAGTCGAATAACATGGCTCAAATTACTCGTGAAAATCATTCGGGCTTTACCATGAATAAAAGTGAACGAGTCATTTCCTTGAGTCATAAAATCGAAGATGCTAATAGACAATTTCAAGGACTTTCTATCATAGATGTCTCCTATAAGTTTATTGAAGATTATATTTCTACGGTAAATTTAGGGGAAAATGGTTTTGCCTTTATTGTAGATGAAAATAAGCAGCTGATTTTTGATTCTGAACAGATGAATGGTGATTCGCTAAAAGAAAAGGCCAATTACCTTGCTATTATTGAAGATTCGAGTGCTTTTAACAAAGAAGATTATATTATTTCATCAATCTATGTTCCGAATACAAATTGGCAATTGACGCAAGTTAGAAGTCCTGAAGAAATTTACATTCTAAATAGAAAGCTGATTACCGAAATGCTTATCTGGGCTTTTTTAATTCTACTTTCAAGTATTTTTCTTTCGATTTTCGTATCAAAAAAAGTCACCAATCCTATTGTGGACTTAATTGATGAGATGAAAAAAGTGAATCAAGAATTTTCGAATATCCCGGTAAACCAACAAGCTTCTCTAGAAATCAGAGAACTGACCTTGGAGTATAATTTGTTATTAAATCGGGTAAAAAAATTGACAGAGGCAATTGAAGAAAAGGAAAAAGCTAAGCGTACTTATGAATTAAAAGCCCTTCAAAGTCAAATTAACCCACATTTTATCTATAACACTTTGGATACTATTTTATGGCTGGTTGAACTAGGAGAAAAAGATCAAGCTGTCGAAGTTATTCAATCTTTAGGTAGTTTATTACGGACCACCTTGAGTGTGGATGAGGACGTTATTGAATTGAAGAGAGAAGTAGAGCAGGTTAAAAATTATATGAACATCCAAAAGATTAGGTATGATGATAAATTTGATTACGATATTTCGCTTGGAGCAAATACAGGTGAAATTTTAGTACCTAAGTTAATTATTCAACCGATTGTTGAAAATGCTATTTATCATGGTATTAAAACTAAAAAAGGCCAGTCGCATATCCAAATTACTTCCAGGATTGGAGCGAACGCTTTAATGATTCAAGTGGAAGATGATGGGATAGGATTTAAAGGTAAAGAGCATTCAAACAAGCCAAAGCCTAAACTAGGCGGTATAGGTATGGCTAATGTGGATCAAAGACTGAAAATCCTCTACGGAGAAGCTTATGGCCTAAGCTATACCAGTGATGATCAATTAACTAGGGTAACATTAAAGATAAAAATCTAAAAAGTATTTCTATCCTAAATTTCTACAAGACCGTTAAAAGAATTGAACCAGCGACACTGTAAAACGTTCCTGGTTCTTTTTGACTTGACAGTCCTAACCGTAAAATTTGTTATC
Organism: Facklamia sp. P12950; assembly: GCF_050409465.1. Taxonomy (NCBI): domain Bacteria; kingdom Bacillati; phylum Bacillota; class Bacilli; order Lactobacillales; family Aerococcaceae; genus Facklamia; species Facklamia sp. P12950. Next base: position 82,922 of record NZ_JBNUPK010000006.1, on the reverse strand, counting down.
AAACAATCAATCATTTAAAATGTAAATAAGAAAAGATAGCAATTTATTGACGCATTAAAAGTCAAAAATAGGATTAGTTAGAAGCTATTATGTATTTCATCAAAAAACAAATCCTGAGCTTACTCAAGTAAGTAGAAGGGAGAAGATCTGAAAGTAATTCAACAATAAGTCTTGTGCCTTTTTGCTAAAGGAAAGCCTTTTTGATTAAGTGAGAAAATGTGAGCTAGAAATGATAGACAGCAAGTTAGATGGATAATAAAGTCATCGAGAGGAGGAAATATTCAATGACTAAAGACAGCAAAAAGGATTATCAAACAATTATTCATCCCTTGAAGCCATTCTATAAAAAGGACTCTAAAATCTTAATCTTAGGCTCATTCCCTTCAGTGAAAACGAGAGAGTATGGTTTTTTCTATGGACATCCACAAAACCGTTTTTGGCCTTTAATGGAAAAACTATTTAATGAAGCATTAAGTTCCAATATAGAAGAAAGAAGAAAATTTTTAATGAATCATAAAATTGCCGTTTATGATTCGATATATCAATGCGATATTGTCGGTTCGAGTGACGCTAGCATTAAAAATGTAATTCCTTCTAATTTAAAAATGATTTTTGACAAAGCATCTATTCAGCAAGTTTTCTGTAATGGAACTACTTCTTATAAGTATTATCAAAAATATCATGCAAAAGATATGGGTATTAGGGGAATTAAATTATCTTCTACTAGTCCAGCCAATGCGCGATTTCGTTTAGATGATTTGTTTTTAGAATGGAAAAAAATAATCACCTATCTAGATGAATAAAGGATTAGTGAAAAATGGGCCAGAATGGGTATAATGAACATACTCTATTAAGGATGGGAGAAAATATAAAGTAGAGCAGACTCAAGATAATGGTATAAGTCATGGTTGACTATTACTAATAGATGAGTGGGGAAGGACTGAATGTAAAAGAACAAGCAATATAAACAAATGATTAAATCAAAGGAGGAAAAGATGGAACGTTCAAGTGGGGTTTTAATGCATATATCTTCGCTACCCAACGATTATGGAATTGGATCCTTTGGGCAAGCAGCTTATGATTTTGTTGATTTTCTATCGGATACTAAACAAAAATACTGGCAAATATTACCTCTAACAACGACTTCTTATGGAGATTCACCTTATCAATCTTTTTCAGCTTATGCCGGAAATCCTTATTTTATTGATTTAGACATACTGCAAAAAGAAGATTTATTAACGTTAGAAGATATAGAAGGAATCGACTTCGGTCAAGATAGAAAGTCAGTGGACTATGCTTTAATCTTTAAAAGTCGCCAAACTATCTTGGAAAGTGCCGTTCAACGTTTTAAAAACAAGAATCTAAGTGATAGCTACCAACAATTTATACAAGAAAATCAGGATTGGTTAAATCCTTTTGCTGAATATATGGCGATTAAAGAAACGTTTGATCTTAAAGCTTGGTATGAGTGGGATGAACCAGCAAGAAAACGGGAGGCTGATGCTATAGCTAGCTATCGTTTAGATTTAGCTGAACGACTTGATTATTATCGAATAACCCAATTCTTTTTTTACCAACAATGGCAATCCTTAAAAGCCTATGCCAATCAAAAAGGGATTGAGATTATTGGAGATATGCCGATCTATGTCTCGAGAGATAGCGTAGAAATGTGGACCCATCCAGAATTATTCAAAGTCGATAGAGAGGGCAATCCGACTCTAGTAGCAGGAACGCCACCTGACAACTTTTCCACCGATGGACAACTTTGGGGCAATCCAATTTATGACTGGGAATATCATCGTCAACAAAATTATAAATGGTGGGTCCAACGTTTTAAAGAGAGTTTTAAACTTTACGACTGGGTGCGAATCGACCATTTTAGAGGGTTTGAGTCTTTTTGGCAAGTTCCGCTTTCGGCTAAAACATCCGCTGAAGGAGCATGGTCTAAAGGACCAGGTTGTGATTTGTTTGCTGCTGTCAATGAAGCGTTAGGAGACTTAAATATTATCGCTGAAGATTTAGGTTTTATGACAGCTGACGTGATTGCTATGCGAGAAGCGACCGGTTTTCCTGGGATGAAAATCTTACAGTTTGGTTTTGAGGAAGTGGGTGACTCACCAGATCTCCCCCACCACTATCCACACAATTCAATAGCTTATGTTGGCACTCATGACAATGAAACAGCTAGGGGATGGGCACAAGATACAGCGAGTCCGGCGTCTTTAGATAAAATAAAAAATTATCTAGGAGAATTAAAAGACGAAAGTATAGCTGATTGTCTAAATCGTGGAATTGCTATGTCACGATCTTACTTAGCAATTTTTCGTATGCAAGATCTTTTGGACCTAGATAACCAATCACGAATGAACACTCCTGCAACATTAGGAGGAAACTGGAAATGGCGTATGACGAAAGAACAATTAACAGAAACTGTCAAGACTAAATTGTTGAAACTCACCCAAACTTATTATCGCTAAGGACAGTATTAATATTTCAACAGTAAAAGAAATGGCTATCCTGTTTCTTGCGGATGCTTATCATTGATTTTTTTCAGAAAGATTCTTGCTAATAGTTTCTGGCAATAATGCATTTCATGGATCAAAGAATTTAATTACTTTGCCTTTCAAAGATTTTAGAAGGGAGTCAATTTTATTATGATTTTCTTAGTGTCAAATTAATAGTGTAAGCTAGATCGCAAAATTATAATAAACAGACCAGCATTTTTACTCTTTTCTAATAGTCAGCTCGCATTTTGATGAGCTGTCGATTGCATTGATATGATTGAATATTTGCCTTGCAAGTATGCTCAGCTAAAAAGCGAGGGAAGCAAAGGGCGCTGACTCATCCATTCAAGCTACTTAGCGCATTGTTAGCTCTCTTTTTATTTTTTTGTGAACAGCTCCTTTTTGATCCACAAGGTGTTGAAGTTTGAAGCGGACTTTATCAAAGCTTCATGTATCCGATGTCTGAACTTTGCATCATACTCTGTGATATAACAAAAAATCGTTTTCTCCAGAGCTGCTGTATGAGGAAATTGTTCTTTCACTTTGCTGATTCGCTGGATTTGTTGATTAATTGCTTCTTTTGAATCATTTCCACGTATAATAGGAGCAAAAGCAGGGCCACAATGAAGACAAACATAATCTTTTTATGGGGTGTTTTTGTTAGCCTTCGGCTTCCTATTTTTTAAATTAAGAAGGATCGACCGCTCTTTCTTCAGCAAAAAGTTAATGGCATCTTCTAAGGCTAGGCGCAAAATTACTGAACAGACTCACCTTGTGCGAGTGCAGTCATTCGTTTTGTGTTAAATTTTTCTATAAGGGACCTCCTGTTTGTGATTGTTTTGTGGCCATCACAATCTTATAAAAGGAGGTTTTTTCTATTGAGACTTCGAGCTTAGACCAAAAATTTTAGGCTGTGGAGATACTTTGTAAAAAAAGAGTAATTGTTTGTATTTAAAAACGTTTATTTATAGAATAAGTGTGAAAAAGAAAGGAGAGTCATTATGACAAAAATAATCGCATTTGGTATCCGGGATGAAGAAAGACCGATAGTTGAGGCTTGGGCCAATAAAGCCAATGTAGAAGTTAAGATGTTGCAAGATATTTTAACTGAAAAGACAATTTACCAAGTAGAAGGGTATGATGGGGTCACCTTATCCCAAGTGGCTCCTTTAGAGCAATCGATTTATGCTAAGTTAGAGGCATTTGGCATTAAACAGATCGCTCAAAGAAGTGCTGGAGTGGATATGTATGATTTGGAAATGGCTAAACGTCATCATTTGATCGTTTCCAATGTCCCTACTTACTCACCAGAATCAATTGCAGAATGGTCAGCTTTGACGGCGATGAATCTTATTCGGCATTATGATGCTATTCAAGAACAAGTGAAGAAGCATAATTTTTCTTGGACACCAAATATTAGAGGTCGAGTAATCGGAAATATGACCGTTGCAATTATCGGTACCGGTCATATTGGCCAATGTGTCGCACAAATTTTTAAAGGGATGGGCGCTAAAATAGTTGGATATGATTTATACCCAAATGATGAACTGAAGGATTTATTAGAGTATCAATCTTCGATAGAACAGGCAGTAGAACAAGCAGATATTGTTTCTTTACACATACCTGCTATTGAGGAAAATCACCACTTATTTGATGAGAAGATGTTTAAGAAGTTTAAGCAAGGAGCAGTCTTATTAAATATGGCAAGAGGATCAGTAATTGATACGACGGCACTACTAAATGCTTTAGATGAGGGCATCCTATTAGGAGCTGGACTGGATACCTATGAACATGAAGCGCCTTATATTCCCAAAGATTTTTCAGACAAGGAAATTGAAGATGAAGTCTTTGTAAAAGTATTAGACCATCCTAAGGTGATTTATTCTCCTCATATTGCATTTTATACGGATGAATCAGTAAAAAACTTAGTAGAAGGCGGCCTAAACGCTACATTAGATGTCATTAAAACTGGAACAACCAAAAATCGAGTAAATTAAGATAAAAATTAGATATACAATTTTGTATATCTAATTTTTATATAGGGGGTAGGAAGGAAAAATGAAAGCAAGAGTTTGGTTTGATGAAAAACGTCAAATGAGTTATTTTGATCAAGTTATTGAGAAGGGGACAAATCAATTTGAGGGGGTATTAGCCGGTCAAAGTGAAGCAAATCTATGGAAATTATCAGAAGGTGACTGCTTGATGTATTCGACGGCTTTGTTTGAAAAGACAGCTAAAAAGAGTGGTAAACTGATCTATGAAGGAGACATTGTTAAGAGCCGATATATTCATGAACGATTAAATTGTGGAGGACTTAATACACCAGAAAATATCGGAGTGGTTGTTTTCAGACAAAATGAATGGCAATTGAAAGTTAAAGTAGGGAAAAATTTAGCTTATTTAAGGGATAACTATTTTTATTTTTCTTTGGATGATCCTTATAGCTATCGTCAAGTCATTGGAAATGAATTAGAAAATGATCTCGATCAATTAGTCGAGAAACACACCACCAAAATGTAAACCAAGAGAAGACAGCTCTTTGTCAATTATTTTAAGGGTTTTGTTTAGCTTGAGGATAAAATCAATAGCATCATAGATTTTATGTATTTTACCTTTATTGAAACAAAACTTATAATAAAATTGTAAGCGCTTAATAAAAAATATAATGGAAGGTAGTGAAAACATGGTGAAGAAGCTAAGTAGTGTTGACTTTAACCAAGTTGTTGATCAGTATGCCAAACCTTTTGAAATGGTTCAAGTTTTAGACGAAAATGGAAAAGTTGTTGATCCAGAAACATTGAAATCAATAACAGATGAAGAGTTAGTATCTTTGATGGAAGATATTGTTTGGGGTCGTGCTCTTGATGAGAGAACAATTATTTTAAATCGCCAAGGAGCCTTGGGAAATTATGCAACGGCAGGAGGGCAAGAAGCGAGTCAATTCGGCTCATTAGCTGCCTTAACTCGTGATGATTTCTTAGTTCCGACTTATAGAGATTTAGGAGTATTGATTCGTCACGGATTGCCTATGTATCAAGGGTTCCTATGGTATAAGGGCCATGTTGCAGGTAACCAATTTGAGCAGGATTTTAATGCATATGCTCCCCAAGTAATGGTAGGAGGAACTTTACCTCCAGCAGCGGGTGTAGCCATTGGTAAAAAATTCAACGATTCAAAATCAGTTGTACTGGCTCTTTGTGGAGATGGAGCAACGTCACAAGGTGACTTCTATGAAGGAATCAACTTCGCAGGAGCTTATCAAGCACCATTAATTACAGTTGTTCAAAACAATAGATATGGTATATCTGTTCCAGTGGCACAACAAACAGCTGCTCAAACCTTGGCTCAAAAAGCGGTTGCAGCAGGTATTACTGCTGTACAAGTAGACGGCATGGATCCAGTCGCAATGTATGCAACAGTCAAGAAAGCACGTGAATATGCGATAGCGGGTAACGGTCCTGTATTAATTGAAGCCTTGACTTATCGTTTTGGACCGCATACGATGTCGGATGATCCAAAACGTTATCGTGGAGACGATGAACTAGCAGAATGGATGGCAAAAGATCCACTTATTCGTCTTCGCAATTATTTAACAGAAAAAGGCTTATGGTCAGAAGAAAAAGAAAATCAAGTCATTGAAGATTTGAAGAGTGAAGTGAAAGAAGCGATGGCACGTATGGCACAAGAGCCTGCTCAAAAAGTTTCTGATTTCTTGAAGAACATGTTTGAAGTGACTCCGCCAAGTATTTTAGAACAAATTAAGAAGTATGAAGCAAAGGAGATGAGATAAGATGGCAGTATTAACACTAGCACAAGCAATTACAGCAGGACTTAAAGAAGTTTTAAGCCGTGACAACAAAACCTTAATATTTGGTGAAGATGTCGGTTTAAACGGAGGTGTTTTCAGAATTACCGATGGATTACAAGAAGAATTTGGGAAAAATCGTGTGTTTGACACACCGTTAGCAGAATCAGCTATCTTAGGCATGGCAACAGGTTTGGCTACAGAAGGTTTTCGTCCTATTCCAGAAATACAATTTTCTGGTTTTATCTTAGAAGCAATGGATCCTCTAGTGGCTCAAATTTCTCGTTTTCGCTTTCGTTATGGTGGAACTCGTCAAATGCCTGTAACCATTCGTGCTCCATATGGTGGGGGAGTTCACACACCTGAATTACACTCTGATTCATTGGAAGGAATGATGGCTCAAGTTCCTGGCTTACGTGTAGTTATTCCTTCTTCTGCTTATGACGCAAAAGGTTTACTCATTTCATCTGTTGAATCGAACGATCCAGTTGTTTTCTTAGAACATTTAAAATTATATCGCTCAGTTAAAGGCGAAGTACCTGAAGAATATTATACTGTACCGTTAGATAAGGCGAATGTAGTCCGTAAAGGAAAAGATATTACTTTAATTGGCTATGGACTAATGGTAGGGTTGGCAGTTAAGGCTGCTGACAAATTAGCACAAGAAGGAATTGAAGCAGAAGTAATCGATTTACGTACCGTAGCTCCTTATGACTTTGAAACAATTCAGTCTTCGATTGCAAAAACTCATCGTGCAGTTGTTTTACAAGAATCGCAACGACTTGCAGGAATTGCTGGTCAGATAGCTTCAGATATTAGTGAACGTTGCTTTATGGATTTAGATGCACCTGTTGCGCGTGTAACCTCACCTGATACTGTTTATACCTTTGGGGCAGCGGAGTCAGTTTGGATACCAGATGAGAATGATATCTATGAACAGGCTCTAGAAACATTTAAATTCTAAAAGGAGGCATTTTGATGTATCAATTTATATTACCTGATGCTGGTGAAGGTACTCATGAAGCAGAAGTGCTCACCTGGCATGTTAAAGTTGGAGATAAGGTTGAAGAAGACCAAATCATTTTGGAAATACAAAGTGATAAAGCTGCTGTTGAATTGCCTTCACCTGTATCCGGAACAATTTCTAAGCTATATGCTGAAGAAGGTGAAATTGCTTTAGTAGGCAAGCCTATTGCCGATATAGCTCTTGAAGGAGAGGAAGTGGGGAGCCAAGTAGAAAATGTTGCTCAACCAGATTCTCAAGATAATCTGGTTGAAGAAAACAGCTCCAATACATCAGATACAGTGGATCTAGTGGAAGAAAAAGATACTAATAGAACGGAAGCTGTATCGGATGATATTCGTAAGATGGCTATTCCTAGAGTACGTAAATATGCTCGTAGCAAGGGGGTTGACCTTTCGAAAGTAATCGGCACAGGAAATCACGGTAAGATTACGATAGAAGATATCGATCATTTCTTAGAAACAGGTCAAACTGTAGCCCCTAGCGAAGAAACTTCAAATAAACAAGTAAGTCAAGCAGTCGTTGAAAATCAAGTGTCTACTTCTAGCGCGACTCCAGTAGCTACTGAAGCAATGGCTGAAGATCGAGTGGAAAAACTGAGCATGATGCGTAGAGTAATTGCTAAAGCCATGGTTGAAAGTAAGCGAGTTTCACCTCACGTAACGGTATTTGATCAAGTAGAAGTTTCAGCTTTAGTGGAACATCGTAATCGAATGAAACAAATTGCTAAGAATAAAGATATTAAGTTAACCTATTCTGCATATTTTGTGAAAGTTCTAGTGGCTATGTTGAAACGTTTCCCAGAACTAAACGCTTCTATGAATCTTGAAAAGGGAGAAATATATTACCATAATTACTATCATATTGGCGTAGCTACCGACACTCCTAAAGGCTTATATGTTCCTATGATTCGTAACGCAGAAAGAAAGAGTCTATTTGAAATAGCTCAAGAAATCCAAACTCTAGCGGATAAAGCTCAAAATGGAGAGTTAGAAACAACAGATATGGATAATGGCTCTATGACTTTAACCAATGTGGGTGGCTTAGCAACAGGTGGAGTTTGGTCTACACCTATTATTAACCAACCTGAAGTAGCTATTTTGGGTGTAGGTCGAATTGAAGAACAATTCTTACCAGATGAAGAGAAGAATCCAGTATTAAAACCTGTGTTAAAATTATCTTTTGCTTTTGACCATCGAGTAGTGGATGGTGTAACCGCTCAAAAAGCAATTAATTTAATGAAAGAATACCTAAATAATCCAGATTTATTATTATCGGAAGGGTGATTGACAAATGGTAGTAGGAGATTTTGCAAAAGAAGCTGATACGATTGTAATTGGATCTGGACCGGGAGGATATGTTGCCGCCATTCGAGCGGCACAAACAGGTCAGAAAGTACTCATCATTGAGAAAGATCAAATAGGGGGAGTATGCTTAAATGTTGGTTGTATTCCTTCAAAAGCAATGATTACGGTCGGAAATGAATACGTTAAGACTAAAAACAAAACGCCTTATGGATTAGAATATGGAGACGCAAGTCTGGATTTTACGGCTCTACAAGATTGGAAGAATAATGAAGTAGTCAAAAAACTAACAGCTGGCGTTCAAGCCTTATTGAAAAAGAATAAAGTGGAAATAATCCATGGCGAAGCAATGTTTACTTCTGACCAGACTGTTCATGTTGTAAAAGAAGGAGAAATGGGCGAGACCTATCAGTTTAAGAATGTGATTATAGCTACTGGTAGTCGTCCAATTGAACTTTCAGGTCTACCATTTAGTGAAAACATTATTGATTCGACAGGACTACTTAATTTAAAAGAACTTCCAGCATCCTTAATTATAATTGGTGGCGGCTATATCGGAATGGAATTGGCCGGAGCCTATGCTAATTTAGGTACTAAGGTAACAGTCATTGAAGCAAGTGATCGAATTCTTAATGGTTTTGAAAGTGATTTGACCAAGCCAGTTATTAAACAGATGAAAAACAAGGGTATTGACATAATTACTAAAGCAACCGTTGAATCAGCAGTAGACAAAGAAGGAAAAGTGACCGTTTCATATTCTGTTAAAGAGAAAAAAGAAGACCTTTCAGCTGATAAAGTAGCGGTTTTAGTAGGAAGAGTTCCTAATACGGATCTCTTAAGTTTAGAGTTGGCCGGAGTTAAGGTTGATGATAAAGGTTTAATTCCAGTTAATGAGAAAGGACAAACCAATAAAAATAACATATACGCGATTGGCGATATTGTCGCAGGACCGGCTTTAGCTCATAAAGCGAGTTATGAAGCAAAAGTTGCAGCTGAAGCAATTGCTGGTCATGCAGGAGTAGCAGTTGATTATTCAGTTATTCCAACAGTCTGCTATACTTATCCAGAAATTGCGACAGTCGGATTAACTGAAAAACAAGCTAAGGATCAAGGAATCAATGTCAAAAAAGCAAAATTCATGTTCCAAAGCAATGGTCGTGCTCTATCAATGAATGAAAAAGAAGGATTTGTTCGTTTAATCTCCGATAAAGAAACAAATCGTTTGATAGGGGCTCAAATGGTTGGTCCAGAAGTAAGTGAATTAATTGGAGAAATCACCTTGGCAATTGAAAATTTAATGACAGCTGAAGATTTGGTATTAACAATTCATAACCACCCAAGCCTAACAGAAACCATAATGGATGCTGCTGAAATACTTTTAGATCAAGGAATTCACCAATAGCAAATTAAAAGGAGATTTATATGATGGAAAATAAAATGACCGGTAAACAATTTGCAATGAATATTCTTAATGGTTTAGCTCTAGGTACGGTAATCGTATTAATTCCTGGCGCCCTCTTAACAGAACTGGTTAGAGCTATCGCGCCGGGATCACCTTTATTAGGTGTTCTGGCCATGTCAAACTCTATGCTAGGATTAGTCAGTGGTGTCATGATTGGATTGAATTTTAAATTTAATCCAATCCAAGCTGCCTCAATTGGTCTAGCTGCAATGTATGGAGGGGGTGCGGTTCAATTCGTTGGTGGCGCCCTTACCCTGAATGGAACAGGGGACGTCATTAATGTCGGCTTAACATCTGCATTAGCTGCTTTTGTGATATTATTAATTGGAAACAAGCTAAAATCATACACAATTATTGTAATTCCCACTTTAATGTTAGCTTTAGTAGGGAGTATAGGCCATTGGATTTTGCCTTATGTCAAAGGTATTACTGTGCTAATTGGACAAGGCGTGGCTAGCTTATTAACACTTCAACCGATTATAATGTGTATTTTAATTGCTATTGTTTTTTCGATCTTGATAGTCTCTCCAATTACAACGGTAGGAATTGCTTTAGCTGTAGGACTTTCAGGTATAGGCTCGGGAGCTGGAAACCTTGGTATTTGTGCTTGTGGTTTTGGATTAGCTATTATGGGATGGAATGTAAATGGTTCAGGAACAGCCTTGGCCCACTTTATTGGTTCACCTAAGATGTCAATGCCCATTGTGGTTAAAAATCCTAAGACAATGATTCCGATTATATGTAATGCTGCAGTCTGTGGGATGATGGCTGCTTTGTTCAATATTCAAGGAACACCGATGAGTGCAGGATTTGGTTTTAGTGGACTGGTTGGTCCGATAAATCATCTGAACTTAGTAAGTGGTGGTTTCTCATTGATAAACCTCCTAATTACTTTTGTTGCTTTTGTGGTAGTTCCTGTTAGTTTAGGCTTCGTCTTTAAATACGTTTTTACCCAAGCGGTGCCATTAGTAACCGAGGAAGATTATCGTTTAGAATTATAAAAACAAAGTAAGAAAGAAGGAAAGTTATGTCGTTCATTTCACAAATTAAGTCCTTCAAACAAAAAGAAAGATCTAGCAAAAACAAATTCGTCCTAGCTGTAGTAAAAGCTGCAGACGATGAGGTAATGAAAAGTGCAAAAAAAGCCATTCAAGAAGAAGGCTTGAAGATGATCTTTATTGATGATAAGGAGCAATTAGAAAAAATCATTGCAAATTATCAACTATCAGCAGAAGATTACGAAATCATTGACGAATCCAACGACTCACAGGCAGCTTTTGAAGCAGTTCGTTTAGTCCGTGAAGGTAAAGCTGGTGCGATTATGAAAGGGAAGCTTTCCACCGGAAAGTTATTGAAACAAGTCGTTGCTAAAGAGACAGGAATTGTCAAAAGTGGCTTATTAACCCACATGGCCGTTTTATCCATTCCCAAACTTGATCGTTTGTTAGGCATAAGTGATGGTGGCATGGTTTTGCAACCGAATAAAGAAGAGTATAAAACAATTATCCAACATGGAGTGGAAGTATTTCACAAATTAGGTGTAGAAAAGCCTAAAGTAGCTCTGTTATCTGCAGCTGAAACCTTAATTCCTAAATTGCCATCTTCTGTTAACTTTGCTGAAATCGCTGAGGAGTCAGATAATTCGCAGGCAATTATAGAAGGCCCCTTATCTTTAGATATTAGTTTATCACCGACAAGTGCAGCAGAAAAAAATTGGTCTGGAGCAATTAGAGGAGATGCTGATTTAATCATTGCTTCAGATATTGTCGCTGGTAATAGTCTATCCAAGTCACTCTTGCTATTTGGTGACGGCGAGATGGCTGGTATTATAATGGGAGCGCGCGTACCGATTATCTTAACTTCGAGAAGTGCTTCGGCTAGTGAAAAATATGCCTCTATTCTATTAGCTCAGTTAATGATGGATAAGGGGGAATAAAATGAACAAAATTATTGTCATTAATCCGGGAGCTACATCAACTAAGATAGCTTATTTTGAAAACGATCAAGAAATCTGGAAAGATGAAATTCTCTATACTAATGAGGAAATCAGTCATTTTCCACATGTTTTTGATCAGTTTGAAATGCGTTCCCAAGATGTTTTATCATTATTAGAAGAGCATCATTTAACCAAAGACCTTGACACTGCCGTAGGCCGTGGAGGGGGCATTGGTCCAGTGAAGTCAGGGGCTATTCTAGTTGATAACGAGCTATTAGATCGTCTAGAATTCCATCCAGTTATTGAACATGCTTCAAACCTAGGTGCCAAATTAGCACAAGCCGTAATCAATCACTTTGGGAAACCGGGTACCAACGCATATATATATGATCCAATTACAGTCGACTCAATGTCAGACGTAGCTAGACTGACTGGCATAAAAGGAGTGAGTCGTAAAAGTATTGGACATCATTTGAATATGCGGGCGGTTGCTAGACGAGTAGCGAGTGATATGGGGAAAAGTTATCAAGAGGCTAAAATTATAGTGGTTCATATGGGAGGAGGCTGTTCAGCTAGTGCTCATCAAGGTGGTGAAATTGTTGATTTTATTTCAGACGATGAGGTAATGTTCTCAGCAGAACGCTCTGGTGGAATTGCTATTAAAAATTTAATCCCTCTAATCAAAGAAAGGGGAGTCGATGCGTTTTATAAATTTGCTAGAAACGAAGCAGGCTTATACTCTTATTTTCAAACAAAGGATTTAAGATTGATCGAGCAACGAGCTGTTGATGGAGATGAAGAAGCTAAGTTAGTACTTGAAGCTATGGCTTTAGGGATTGCGAAAACAATCGCTTGTTTGGCAGCTACGATAGGCGGTCCAGTTGATGCCGTTTCAATGACAGGTGGAATGGCTCATTCGGAATTTTTAAGAAATGAAGTCAAGAAAAGAACAGCATTTATTGGTCCGTTTATTCCATTCCCAGGAGAATTTGAAATGATTGCCTTAGCAAAAGGTGGTAACCGCGTCTTAAATCAAGAAGAGACCGCACATCGTTTAGCAGAAATGGGTTAATTTGATTTTATGATGGATATAAATTCATTCATCGCTGGTGTCAATGTATAATTATTTCGCAAAGCAATACCAATCGGATAATAGTTATTGCGATCTTCCAAGGGAACCCAAGCGAGTTCTTCTAATTTGCTTAAAGGCTTAAACTCACTCGGTAAAATGCAGATTGAGTTTAAGCTTTTTAAGCTATGAGTAAGCACTTCCCAATCATTGTTGACTAGAACAATATTTGGATCGAACCCAACCTTGCGACAGCGTTTAGGTAACATTTCACCTAGCATAAAATTATCAGTTAGATTACAGAAATTTTCGTCTCTTAAATCTTTAAATTCAAGCGAAGCACGACTAGAGAGTGGGTTGCTTTTAGGTAGAACAACACTGACCTTATATCCTTGAGTGGTCGTGTTTAAAGGTTCAATATGAATACCTTCTTCAATCTTAGGAAAAGAAACGAGGCCAATGTCAATTGTACCCTCAGCAAGCAATTGTTGAAGATGACGAGACCCATCTTGAACTAGGACCAATTCCAAGTTGGAATGGGTAGCAATAAATTTTGATATTTGAGGCATGAATTGAATGGCAAAGAGAGAAGTTAATCCGACTTTCATTATTTCAGCTGGATTATGATTATAGCCTTGAATTTCAAGAACTAGTTCATCGAAAGCTTCGGTCAAGTTTTTCCCCCTGTCATAAAGAATTTTACCGGTATGAGTAAGCGTCATTTCTTTTTCTGAATAAGTAAAAAGTTGTGTGTCTAGTTCCAGTTCAATTTTTTTAATTGCTTGGGAAAGTGTAGGTTGAGTAATAAAAAGACTTTTAGCAGCGTGAGAAATGTTTTTTGTTTCTGCTACAGCAATAAAATATTTAATCTGACGTATATCCAAGATAGACACCTCCTTTTAGATTTTTTAAATTCATTATATCAAATGACGGCTATTTCTACTAATAAAGCTAATTTTTGTTTAATAGATTGTTTTGTTCTTTGCATTATGATTGATTTTATGAGAGCTTGAATATTGTTATAGTTTCCTCAAAAGCTAATAAAAATAGAGATCCTTCTTTGATTTGTCTGGCAGGATCTCTATTTAGTTTGTTTTATTTAATTGCTCCATCAACCATGCCTTTAAGGATTTGTTTTTGAGCAAAGAGGAAAACAATAATGATTGGAATCATAATCATTAAGGATGAAGATAAAATCATATCCCACTGTTTAGTGTAGGAACCGGCAAAGTTTGAAATAGCAATCGGTAATGTTTGAATGTCATTACCGACACCTAACAATTGCATCGGCAGTAAGAAATCATTCCAGATCCAAATGCCATTTAAAATAATAATCGTAACATAGATTGGTTTCATAATGGGCATGACTACATAAAAGAAAGTTTGTAGTTTGTTAGCACCATCTATTTCGGCAGCTTCTTCAATCTCAAGTGGGACACCCTTTAAAAAACCATGAAACATAAAGACAGACATGCCCATTCCAAAGCCAATGTAGGCCAAGATTATCCCAGGATAAGATCTCAAGAGTGAGAAATTCATTAGGGGTTCAGTTACATTCATGGATAGGATTCTAAACCAAGTAATCAGTGGATACATGACGACTTGGAAAGGGATAACCATTGAAGCCACAAACATATAAAAAATGAGTGAAGAAGTTTTTGATTTGTATCTCACTAATCCCCAAGCAGCTAATGAACTGACCAGACTAATTAGAGCCAAGGAAGTGACAGTAATAATTACTGATGATAAAAAAGAACTAGGATAATCAATAGAGGGGTTGTTCCAAATAGTAAGGAAGTTTTCCCATATTTGTCCCCAATTTTCAGGCAGTGAGAGTGGATTGACTAATATTTCGCGAGAGGACTTGGCTGAGTTAATAAATATTAACAGTAAGGGGCTGATAAATAAGACAAAAACTAAGAGGGCGAACAACTCTAAGAAAAACTTTTTCCATTTGATAATTGACATTACATTTCGACCTCCTGACGTTTTGTAATATAAGTCTGACTAAGACTAATAATGACTAGAATAACAAAAAGAATTACTGCTCGAGCTTGACCATAAGCTAAATTATTTTCAACAGAAGCAGTATTATAAATATTCATAGTGATAAACTCAGTAGACTTGATGGCTTCACTATTCCACATCATAGAAGGGCCACCACCCGTCAAGGAGTAATTGACATCGAATATTTTAAAGGAATTATTAATGGTTAAAAATAAAGAAACAGTAAATGATGGCATAATCATTGGCAAAGTAATGTGGCGTAGCTTTCCCCACCAATTGGCTCCATCTAAGGAAGCAGATTCATACAATGAACGAGGAACGTTTTGCAAGCCCGCGTAATAAATCATCATAATATAACCGGCATATTGCCAAGTTGAAGTTAAAACCAAGGCAGAAACAGCTAGACGCGGAGAACCTAAGAAGAGATTTTCAACCAGCCAATCGAAAGCCAACAATTCTCCAACTTGAGGAAAAACATTATTATAGATAAATTGCCAAATATAACCCAAGACAATTCCACCAATTAGATTAGGAACAAAGAAGCCCGCACGATAAATATCTCTACCTTTAACTTGACTAGAAACAATCATAGCTAAAGTAAAAGCGACTAAATTAATAATAATTATATTAAAAAAAGCAAAAATAAAGGTAACCATCAGAGAATAACGAAAACGAGAATCGGCAAAACTTTCTTTATAATTACCCAAACCAATAAAATCTGCAACAGGCTTAATAATCCCGCCCCAATTCGTAAATGAATAATAAATGCCCATCACGAAGGGAATGAAAATCACTAAAGTAAGTGCAATAAAAGCAGGGGCCACTAAAAAAATAAAATTGCGACGCTGCCGTTTACTACGAGATTTTTTATGAGAGGCAGATGCCATAAGAACCCTCCTTATAAATGAAGGAACTAGAAGAAACCCTCTAGTCCCTTTAAGAACACTGCTAAATTAACCTTTTATTCTGAAAGTTGTGAAATTTCTTCAGACATTAGTTGAATGAATTCATCTTTGTCAATGTTACCTTGAGCAAATTGACCATAGATAGGGCCTAGGTTATTCATACCGAAACCATCAGGCATAAAATAAGTCGAATCAAAGGAGTAAACTGGCTTTTCATCAACAATCCATTGTGCTAAGAATGCAGACATTGGCGCTTGTGGTGTTTCTTCAGTGGTTGAGAAAGGTGAGATCATATTGGCTTGGTTTACAATATAGTCTTGACCTTCAGGAGTATCCACCATGTCTTGGAAGAATTTATTGATAGATTCCATTGCGCCAGATTCTTTATTCACAACATAATATGATGGAGCACCAATAAAGAGACCATCAGCATTTGCATCAGTTCCTAGTGTTTGATAAGGAATGAAGCCCATTTTGAAATCAGCCTCTAATTCTGCTAAGTTGGGATCTTTCCAGTTTCCTTGATGAAGGAAAGCTGCTTGCCCTGTAGCAAAAGCAATATCCATGTCTTCTTGTGTACCTACTGTTAACATTTGCTTGTCAGTATGTTGGAAGAGAAGCTCTACCCAATCCGCATAGTTTGCCATACGGTCTTCATCGACTTCACCTTTAAGGGTCATTTCTGTAACAGTACGGTCACCATTTTCTAAACCGGATCCAAGATAAGCGTTGAAGTCATGATTACCCATAATCCATGTTTCGCCTTCTTTAGTAGCATTTGCTACAACTGAAGTCAGTCCTAATTCTTCTTTACGATTTTCTAAATCTTCAAAAGCAGCTTTAACTGCTTCAAAAGAATCTAAACTAGCTGGATCAATGCCTGCTTTTTCTAAAAGGTCTGCATTATAAGCTAAACCATAACCTTCAACTGAAACAGGGAAACCATAGACTTCATCGCCTTGTTTAAATTCAAATTCAGTTTGATCAATCCAATCACCTTCAAGAGGAGTGAGGAAATCAGCCCAGATATCGTAGCCTCCTTGCCCTTCAATAACAAAGACATCAGGACCGTCACCCGCTGTGAAATCTGATTTCAATTGGTCACCTAGAGTACAAGAACCAGAACAGACTTTAACTGTAACATCCACTCCATTAGCCTCACCCCATGTTTTAGCATAGTTAGTTAAAGCCTCTTGAGTTTCACTTTTGTTAGAATAGAGCGTAAAAGCATCAGGACTGTCAGACGCAGCTGAAGCGCTCGGCAGAGATATGAGAGAACTAGCCGCTAAAATCAAGCTAGCCTTAGAAATTTTTGATAGAATTGTCATGGTATTCCTCCTATAATTTTAACTTTTGTTATAATAATTATAGCTTTAAGAATAAAGGTTTGCAATCGTTTGCAAAATTAATAAAAAAAGTTACAAACAGGAGGACTAGGATGGCTAAAGAAAGTGCATTAGAGTTAAGGAAGCTGGTAATTTACAGTATATTTACCCGTAACTTTTCAAAAGAAGGTAGTTTTAAAGAGGTGGAAGCTGAAATTCCACGTTTAAAAAAGTTAGGGGTTGATATGGTTTGGTTTTTGCCTCATTATCAGATCGGAAAGATTAAACGAAAGGGCACAAAAGGATCACCCTATGCCATAAAAGACTATCGCGGCATTCACTCAGAGTTAGGTAGTCGCGAGGATTTTATTCATTTAGTGGATCAAATTCATCAAGCGGGTATGAAAGTGATGATTGATATCGTTTATAATCATACCTCTCCAGACAGTCTTTTAAGCAATCAAAAATCTCAATGGTTTTATCAAAAACCAGACGGCAGTTTTAGTAATCAGATTGGTGATTGGACAGATATTATCGATTTGGATTATAATGACAATTTTGACTTATGGGATTATCAAATTGAGACTTTAATGGACTATGCCAAAATCGTTGATGGTTTTCGCTGTGATGTAGCTTCTTTAATTCCTTTAGATTTTTGGTTGGCTGCTCGTGAAGCAGTTAAAGAAGTTAATCCTGACTTAGTGTGGTTAGCAGAGAGCGTTGAGCCTTCATTTATTCTCGAAACAAGAAAACAAGCTATGACCGGACTGTCAGACTCCGAAGTCTATCAAGCTTTTGATTTGACCTATGATTATGATATTTTTAATGATTGGGTTGCTTATTTAGAAGAAAATCAACCTTTATCTGCTTACCTTACTAGTTTAAATCGACAAAATTGGATTTATCCTGCCAACTTCACTAAATTACGTTTTTTAGAAAATCATGATCAAAAACGTATTGCAGCAAGAATTAAGGATAAGCACTCGTTAGAACAAATAACAGCCTTTAACCTCTTTTTACGTGGTGCGCATTTAATCTATAATGGACAAGAGATTCAAGCTAATCATTTACCTAATCTTTTTGAAAAAGATCCAATCGACTGGTCTAATGAGTCGACTTTTTCAGAGTATTTAGCGGACTTAATCCAAATTAAAAAGGAGTATATTCCTTGTGAAGGAAGTTTTGAAGTGGGTGGCGATGATGACTTAGAAGCTGTTTGGGTTAAGTATCAAAACCATGAAGAATGTTTGATGGGGATCTTTGCTTTGAATAAAGAAAAACATGGTTCGATTAAAATACCACTTGCTGATGGAGCATATCGTCATCTATTAGAGGATAGATGGATAAAAGTTAATGATGGAGAAATAGCCTTATCCGATAGACCTCAATACCTCACTTATAAAGAAGATTAAAGCCAAGCCTCATATCAAAACAAATTGGTATAAGGGTACATTTGTTATATGCTGAAACATCAATAAGATTTGATGTGAGGTGATAAAATGGAAGATTTAAAGGTGATGGTTGATTAAGACAAAGCGTTAAGTGATGAGAATCGTTTAGTTATTTTGCAGCTTTTGAAGAAGGGGGAACAGTGTGCTTGTGTATTACTTGAGCAACTTGACCATTCTCAATCGGGATTGTCTTACCACATGAAAAAAATAGTTGGATCAGGCATTGTTAAAGAGCGTCAGGAAGGGAAATGGGTTTACGATCGTATTTCTAATCAAGGGCGAAATCGCTTTATGTCAAATCTCAATGTTTTAACTAAGCCTACTGATAGAGAAATCAACAAGTTTTAAGCAGTTAGCTATTTAAAGGAGTTGTAAAATGAAAAAAGTAGCATTTGTCTGTGTTCATAACTCATGTCGAAGCCAAATAGCAGAAGCGCTTGCCAAACGTTATGGTCAAGGTGTAATTGAGGCATATTCAGCTGGAACGGAAGAAAAAGATCAAATTAATCAAGAGGCTGTGCGTTTAATGAAAGATATCTACCAGATAGATATGGAAGCTAACCAGCAGCCTAAATTAATCACTGAACTAGCTGAAATCGACTATTTGATCACTATGGGCTGTAATGTGAATTGTCCGTTTCTTCCTTTTAATGATCGCAAAGAGGATTGGGGCTTAGAAGATCCCAGTGGTAAATCAGATGAAGCATTTAAAGAAGTGATTGCTTCGATTGATCAAAAAGTCAAAGAATTAGTTGCCGAAATTAGTCAATTATAGGAGGTTTTTTATGAATCAAGTTGAAATGAAATCGTTTGAAAAAAACTTAACCTTATGGGTGTTGGTTTGTATGATGATGGGTGTGTTAATTGGAAAATTCATTCCTCAAATACCAGTCTTTCTCGGGCAATTTGAATTCTATAATGTTTCCATTCCTACAACTATTCTCCTATGGATTATGATTTACCCTATGATGTTGAAAATAGATTTTAATAGTGTTAAGAATATTGGAAAAAATCCTAAGGGCTTATATATTACTTGGATGGTCAACTGGGTGATCAAACCACTTACCATGTATTTTATCGCTTATTTATTCTTTAATATTATCTATGGTCGTTTCTTATCAGCTGAATTAGCTTCTGAATATGTAGCGGGTGCCGTTCTCTTAGGAGCAGCTCCATGTACTGCTATGGTCTTTGTTTGGTCGAAATTGACTCGAGGAAACAGTGCTTATACTTTGGTTCAAGTGGCAACCAATGATTTGATCCTTTTAGTAGCTTATGTGCCAATTGTTAGTTTCTTATTAAAGATGGGGAATATTGCTATTCCTTGGGAGACGCTATTATTATCTATTGTACTTTTTATTGTTATTCCGCTTTTAATGAGTATGGTTACACGTCGCATTATTATCTCAAATAAAGGCAATGATTACTTAGAGAATACCTTTATTCCATCTTTTGATCGTTACACTTCTTTAGGCCTATTATTGACTTTGATTATTATTTTCTCTTTCCAAGGTAACCATATTATGAATCAGCCGCTTAATATTCTATTGATTTCTATTCCTTTGATTATTCAAACTTTACTAATCTTTGGAATTACTTTTGCTATAGCATATAAAGTCAACCTGCCATACTCAATAGCAGCACCTTGCGGCATGATTGGTGCTTCTAACTTTTTTGAATTAGCGGTAGCGGTAGCTATTTCACTTTTTGGACTTTCTTCTGGAGCTACTTTAACGACTGTTGTCGGTGTCTTAGTAGAGGTGCCTGTTATGTTAATGTTAGTTCGCTTTGCTAATAGTAAGCAACATTGTTTTAGAAAAGAAGAGCAATCCATTTAATAGATTGCTTTTTCAGCTAGCATTCGATTAAATAAATTGCTATGATATAATGAATATAAATAATTTCAAGGGGTGAGTAAGATGGATGCTGGAGAAGATGTTCGAGTCTGGAGTAACAAGAATTATAAAAAAAGACATTCACTATCAGCATCGCTTACTCGCCTTGCTTTTAGTGGGTGTTCTTTAATTGTTTAACTATAAAAATGACAGTGATTTGTAAAATCACATATAAATGAAAGAATTTTCATTTAGGAGGGAAACAAATGAAGAAATACCAAATCGATCAAATTAATCATTTACAAGAAAAAATCAATCGCATGGACCCAATTGATATTGCTGAACAATTTGATAACTTAACGGCCTATGAAATTGCTTTAAGGATTAAATTGTTGAGTAAAGATCTATTAGCGGATACTTTTGCCGAGCTGAGTAAAGAAAAGAAAATGGAAATCATTGAGATTCTATCTGATGAAGATACTGGTGAATTGATCAAAGAACTTGATGAAAATGAACTAGTTGACACTTTGCAAGAATTACCAGCCAATATGGTAAAAAAAATCATGCAATACTTTGTCACCGAAGATCGGCGACCAATTATTAATCAATTGTTGGGTTATCCAGAAGAAAGCGTCGGATCAGTGATGACCGTTAACTTTTTAGCTGCAAAAGAACGCTTGACCCTTAAAGAAATATATAATCTGGTACTCCAATCAGACCTAGATGCCAATAAATTAGAACAAATCTGGATTACAGATGGATCGCTACGCTTGTTAGGATTTATTCATTTGGGTGATTTAATTCGTTATCCTCAAGCTGAAGTATCTGACTTATTAAAGGGCTTAACACGCACAGTATCAGCTAAAGATGATCAAGAAGTGGTAGCTAAATTGGCTCAAAAATATGACTTGTCAGAAATACCGGTTGTCGATTCAGAAAATCGTTTAGTAGGTACTGTTCCTGTTGAATGGGCCATTGATATCTTAGCAGAAGAGTACCATGAAGACTTCGGAAACATTCACGGGATCAATGACGTGGAAGAAACGCATTATTTAAAACAATCTGATTTGTCGATAGCCCGCAGTCGAATTACCTGGTTAATCATTTGTTTAATTACTGCATCTGTCACGGGTTTTATAATTCAACGCTATGAAGTGACTTTAGCTACCAACGTAGCTTTAGCCATGTATATACCGATGTTAATGGATAGTGGGGGGAATGCAGGAAGTCAGTCCTCGACTACTATTATAAGAGCCCTATATTTAGGAGAATTACAAGGTGTTTCTTTTGTGAAAATTTTACTAAAAGAACTTAGGATAGGTTTTATTGTTGGACTTGCCTTGGTTGTGGTCAATATGTTAAGAATTTTAATTTTAGATTCTGTTTCATTCCAAGTGAATCTGGTCGTATCGATCACTTTATTAATGACCGTCATGTTATCCAAAGTAATCGGTGGTTTATTACCAATTTTGGCAGACAAATTAAAGATCGACCCTACTGTTATGGCAGGTCCTTTAATTACGACGATTGTTGATACTGCATCCTTACTAGTATATTTTGAAGTGGCTAGTCGTTTATTGAATATTTAATCCAGTGAAAACCATCTTGTTGCTAAAAGACACTGCACCCCATAAATGGGACAGAATAAAAACACCTTTCACACGAATTCTGAACGGCTCCTTGTTAAGTAGATAGGTAAAAAAAGTAAATTTTATGCACCTATGGATTTTATCCGTAGGTGTTTTTATGTTGGTCTCACTATTTGGGGTCAGTTCTAAAAACAACAAGATGGTTTTTATATTAAATACGAATTTGAGTCCATTTTCCTGCCTTAAATCGGTGGCGCATAAGAAGAAAGCGTGAAAATTGATCAGATAGTACACCGATCCAAATGCCAGCGAGTCCGAGCTTAAAAATATTGACCAAAATAAGAGTAACTGCGGTACGAATAATGGATGCTGAAATAATTCCTACGAATAAGGTATATTTAACATCACCACCTGATCTAAGACAACCTGCATAAATGATTTGTGAGATCTGTAATAGAACAATGACCATAGTGAATTGAATAACAATAATAGATTGGTCAATCAACTGAGGGTCCCTGAAGTAAATACCCATTAAATCGCGTCCGAAGAAGAATAAAAAGGCTGAGAGTATTATAGAAATAACAAGTCCTATTCGTTGGCAAATTTGACCAAATTCAATCGCTACTTTAGGTTTTTCTTCACCTAAGGCCTTACCTGCAAGAGCAACAGCCGCTACCTGCATTCCATCCGCAAAAGAAAATCCTAAACCCAAAATATTCATACCAGCATTATGGATTGCGAAAGTGTTTGTTCCTAAGCTAGCAGCAGTTAATGCAGTGGCTAAGAAACCAATCCGCATCGCTAAGTTTTCGATATACATAGATGATGAGAGCTTCCCAATCGTTTTAGCAACATTGAAATCAAAATGAACTTTGTTTTTCAAGAGATACCTAACTTGAATCAAACTATGAGGTTTAAATAATGAGCGTACACTCATAAACATTGCTACGACTGAACCGAGTACAGTCGCAATAGCCGCTCCTTTAATACCTAAAGCCGGGAAGCCAAACTTACCACCAATTAATAGGTAGTTAAAGAAGACGTTCAAGACAGAAGAAGTCAGGTTAGTGACAAAAGCTATTTTGGTATTACCACTTCCTCTTTGAGCGGCATTGATCGTCATAGCAATTAAGTTAAAGACCATGCCACCCATAATAATTTGATAATAAAGAACTGCAGAAGGGTGAGTATCTGGTTGACTACCTGCTAAGTGGATAATATCACTGGCAAAGAAAACAGTGATCAAACTAAAAAGTAAACATAATATAAGAGTTAGAATCATGGCGGTAAGAAAAACGCTATTAGCACCCATTTTATCTTTTTGACCTCGACGTCTAGCAACTAAAGACGAAACGGCTATATTAATCGAAATAAAAATTGCTAAGGCAATAAATTTTGGTTGAGTGGTTAAACCAACGGCTGCAATGGCATAGCTTCCTAAACTTCCTACCATCATGGTATCTATCATCCCCGCTAAGGCAATAAAAAAAGACTCCAAGACCGAAGGCCAAGCCATTTTTAAGGCTGTTAAATAATATTTTTTGTTCATTTTAAATCATCCTTTATTTAACTTTGTAAAAAAAGTATTCAACTACAATCCTATAACTTTGCTGTCTATATTACCAGAAAATTGCCCCCTTTGTTTCTACCAACGGAGTTTGAATATGTTTGAATTAATATCAGTAGAATAGCTACTTATGCTATAATGTTTGAGAATGGACGGAGAAGGAGTGCCACAATGATTCAAAATATTAAAATTAGTGACAAAGAACATGATCAATTTGTAAAAGAACATTCTAATGGCGATATGTGCCAACTATCCTCTTGGGGAAAAGTAAAACAAGCTTTTGGTTGGAAGTGGTCAAGAGTTAGTGTGGGAACTGATGCCCAAGTGACAGGCGCCGCTTCCTTATTATATAAAGAAATCCCATTGATCAAACGGTCTATCTGTTATGTTTCGAGGGGATTCGTGGTCGATTGGTTCGATGATGAATCGGTCAAAGCATTGTTAGAAGCGGTAAAAGAAGATGCTAAAAAACACCGCGCTTTTCTAATAAAAATAGATCCTGATATAGAAGAATCAACAGCTGGTCTATTAGAACAAATTGAATCCTTTGGCTTTAAGCATCAAGGGTTCACATTTGGCTTTAAAGAGGCGGCT
Source organism: Facklamia sp. P12950 (assembly GCF_050409465.1). Taxonomy (NCBI): domain Bacteria; kingdom Bacillati; phylum Bacillota; class Bacilli; order Lactobacillales; family Aerococcaceae; genus Facklamia; species Facklamia sp. P12950. The sequence goes on along the minus strand of NZ_JBNUPK010000006.1, from coordinate 58,545 downwards.
CAACCGCGCTTTCATATGGTAACTGATATTAATAAGAATGAAAAAGAACTCTTAAAATCCTTTCAAGGTCGAACGCGAACTAATGTCAGAAAAGCCAATAAGTATGGCTTTGATTTAGAAGATGCTCCTGAGAGTAAGATGTCTATTTTCTATGACATCATGAAAGTTACTGGTGATCGAGATGGCTTTTTAATTCGTGATCTTTCATATTTTAAACGCATTTATCAAGAAATGAATCCTCCTCATGAAGCCAAGCTCTTTTTAGTAAAATTGAATCCAGACCAAGCAATCAAAGGGCTCGAACAAGATGTTAAAAACCGCCAAAAAGAACAGAAGAATTTGTCGAAGAAAGAAATCAGTGAAGGAATTCTGCAACAGTTAGAGCAAATCGAACAGTCGATTGCAAATACTTACGATTTAATAGAATCCTTAAAGCAGGCAGAAAACGAAAGTGAAGAAACCATCTATTTATCAGGAGCAATCTACGTTCAATGTGGACGCAAGGCCTATTATTTATATGGTGCATCTTCTAACCAATTCCGTGATTTATTACCTAATTACTTTATGCAATGGGAAATGATGCGTTATGCTCAAGAACAGGGGTGTTTATCGTATGATTTTGGAGGGGTGTCGGGTATGGAGGGGCATCCAGAGGATGACGCACCTGGTTTGTTTGAATTTAAAAAGCGATGGGGAGCTAATAAAAGAGCTCGAATCGGTGAGTTTGATTACGTACTTTCGCCAATACTTACTAAATTATATCGCTTTGCCTTTTCTTTAAGAGCGCGATTGATTCAGCTTAGAAATCGGTAACGGCTTTATTTTAACGAAAGTTAAAATGGATATTAGCAAGCTACTTCTAGGGGTTCAAATTTTAAGTGAGTTACATATGAAATTAAGATTATATTTAAAATACTATTCGAACACTTGAAGTAGAAATATTGAATTAAATTCTTCCTTATTATTTTATGGCTAGTAATATATAATAGCCCAACTTATATTTTTATTTCTAAGATTCACTTAATTTCATTTAATTAGAATGTAAGAGCGGATCAATTGGAAGATTTTTCACCTATGCTATAATATCAAAGAAAGATGGAGAAGGAGTTCCACAATGATTCGAAATATTATAATTAGTGATACTGAACATGATCAATTTGTAAAAGACCACCCCAATGGCGATATGTGTCAATTGTCTTCTTGGGCCAAAATAAAACAATCTTTAGGTTGGAAGTGGTCGAGAGTTAGTGTGGGCCATGAAGACCGAGTGACAGGAGTTGCATCCTTATTATATAAAGAAATTCCTATTATCAAACGTTCTATTTGTTATGTGTCTAGGGGATTCGTGGTCGATTGGTTCGATAACGAATCAGTTAAAGCCCTTCTAGAAGTGGTTAAAGAAGATGCAAAACAACATAATGCTTTTTTAATCAAAATTGATCCAGTTCTAGAAGAGTCCACCCCTCATTTATTAGAACAGATTGAAAGCTATGGATTTAATCATCAAGGGTTTACCTTTGGTTTTAAAGAGGCGATTCAGCCCCGTTTCCATATGATTACAGATTTGAATAAAAGTGAAAAAGAAATACTGGATTCATTTCAAGGATTGACTCGTACTAATATTCGAAGAGCTAATAAATATGGCTTTATTCTAGAAGAGGCGCCTATAAGTAAAATGGCTATTTTTTACAATCTTATGAAAGAAACAGGTGCAAGAGGGAAGTTCTGGATTCGAGATATAAGTTATTTCGAGCAAATTTATAATGAAATGAATCCAAAAGGAGAAGCACAATTTTACTTAGTGAGGTTAGATCCAAAAGCAGCCATAGAAGGATTAGATGCTAATGATAAGAATCGTCAAAAAGAATTGAAAAGTCTCAAAAAGAAAAAACCAACTCCAGAATTTGAACAACAAATCAAACATTTAGAAGAAGCGATTGAAAAATCTGCTCATCAGAAAAAAACTCTTGAGCAAATTGCTCAAGAAAATCCAGCCGGCTATTACTTATCAGGAGCCATTTTCGTTCAATCAGGTGGGAAAGGCTATTATTTATATGGTGCCTCATCTAATCAACTACGTGAATTACTACCGAATGACTTTATGGTTTGGGAAATGATGCGTCAAGCGAAAAAGCGGGGATGCCATTCATTTGACTTGGGAGCAATTTCTGGCTTAGAAGATAAGCATGAAGATGATGCACCCGGACTGTATAATTTTAAGAAACGTTGGGGTGCCGTTAAAAGTGCTCGAATTGGTGAGTTTGATTATGAATTATCGCATTTTATTTCAATCTTATATCGTCAATTATTTAAGTTGCGCCAAATTTACTTTAATTGGCAAAAGAATTGAAAATAATAGTCGTAAAGAACGATAACTGACAAATTGTAATAGATTATTACTAGAATATTCATAAATACATGATATACTAGAATCTCGAAAGGGAGGTAATTTTGTGAAATTTTTAAAACGCTCACTGGTAACAATAATGATAGTAAGCCTAATCTTTGGTTTAGTATATGCAGGTGGAATCGGCTATTATTCTAATCGTTTTCAAGCAAATACTAAAGTGGGACAAATTGATGTAAGTAACTTGACACTCCCTCAAGCAGAGGAAAAAATAGAAAAATATGTACTAGATCAACAAATTGAATTTTTTGAAAATGATCGGTCAGTAGCAAGTATTAAAATGAAGGATTTACAGCCTCAAATTGACCAATCTGCTAAATTGGAAGAGCTTTATAATAATCAAAATCCAAATGCTTGGTTAAATTATTACTTTAAAGGTCAAAGTTTTGAAGACACCTCTTTAACTGACATAGAGATCGATTACCAAGTATTACAGGATAAATTAGAGGTCCAAGGTTTAGATAATAATAAGCGTTCCGCTTCACAAGATGCCTTTATCGACTATTCAGAAGCAGAAGGCTACCATGTTGTTGAAGAAAAACAGGGAACTCAGATTGATGAGGAAGCTTTAAAAAATGGTATGATGGCTCAGATTCAAGCGGGTAATTCTAACGTAGAATTAAATCAATATTACAAAAAGCCTACAATGACCAGTCAAGATAGCAAAATTGAAGAGTTTTTGGAACAAATTCAAGATGTTGTAGATACAGAGATAACTTTAGAGATTGATGGCAACGAAGAAGCCATTCCTAAGAAAGAAATTGAAAAGTGGCTGCATTTTGATGAGAACAATCAAATCGTTTTCGATGAAAATATGATTATGGAATTCTTAAAAACATACAATGATAAGTATTCATCTTACTTAAATCCTCGTTCCTTTAATTCTACTTTACGAGGTCAAGTTACAGTACAACCTGGTACTTTAGGATGGTCAATTGATCGACAAGCTGAAGCGAGTCAAATTGTAGAAGATTTGCAAAAAGGCGAGGACGTACGTCGCGATCCAGTAGTAGTAGGAAGCGGTTATGGAAGTGGTGGCGATGATATTGGTTCAACTTATGTTGAAGTAGACTTAGCTAACCAAACAATGTTTATCTATATTAATGGTCAACTTTTCACACAAACACCGATTGTTTCAGGAAAAGATGGGGCTGAAACAGTTCCAGGCGCTTATGCAATTTGGAGCAAGGAAAGAGATCGGTATTTAGAAGGATATGACTGGGTAAACGAAAAAGACTATAAAGTACATGTGGATTATTGGATGCCGTTTGATACTGTTGGTCAAGGTATTCATGATACTGCTAGTAGACCGGCCTATGGTGGAGATATCTATCGTTCTAATGGATCAATGGGATGTATCAATACTCCACCAGCAGTTATGCAACAAGTTTATAACGCTTTAGAAGTTGGTACGCCTGTCATTGTTTTCTAATTTATGCAATTTTTTTAAATACAAGCATCAGCATATGTGAACAATCACATATGCTGATGCTTGTTTTTTATTTTGAAGAAACTGCGGCAGGTTAAAAACTTAAAAATAGGCGAGTATAAACACTGACATTCTTAAATACCTTGGAGGTAGCCATGAAGATTATTGAAATTTCTTATGATGAACTTGCACATTTTTTAGCTAATAAAAGTGGCTTTTCTTTTTTACAAACAGCTCAAATGGCTAAAGTTTTAGTTGCTCGCGGTTTTCAGGAAAAACGTTTAGCTTTAGAAAATGCAGGAGTTATAAAAGCTGTGGGATTGGCTTATAGCCAAAAGGTCTTCGCCGGTAAAAGAATGGAATTAATGGCAGGGACTTTTGCAGCAGAAGAACAGTATGAATCACTTTTCTACCAGCATCTAAAGTTATATGCCAAACGCATGAAAATCACGGAGGTGATTGTTCAACCTAATCACAAGGATCATCTCTATAATAGTGAAGCAACAGCCATTAAGGATTTAGAAGCAATACCAAGCTATTTTGATGAATTAGGTTATACTAGAGAAAAGTCAAATGTCTACAATATGCAAGGAATGCCGACTTTCCAATATTTAAAAGATTTAAGTGCTTTTACATCAGAAGATGAAAAATTGCTTTTAAAATCTTTTAATAAAAATAGTCAAAGAAAGATTAAAAAGGCTAAGCAGTTTGGTCTTTCGATACGAACAATGGACTATGAAGAAATGGAAGATTTCTGCAGAATAACTAGGGAAACCGCTCAAAGACAGGACTTTGGAGATAAATCACTAGATTATTATCAAGCAATGTATAAAAACTTTAAGGATCAAGTTGAGTTTTTAGTAGCTGAGATCAATCTTCCTAAAGCCATTGAAAAACTAAAAAGACAAATCAATGAATTAAACCCCAAAAAAGTTCAAGATCAAGACCGAATCAAGTCATTAGAGAAAGATATAGAAATGGTTCAAGCCATTCAAGATGAAGAGAAAAAAGAAATTATTCCTTTAGCAAATATGTTAATAGTTTATTTAGATCAAGAAGCAACTTATTTTCTGGGGGGATCGCTAGAATCTTATCAAAATTTTTCAGCTCCATTTCTATTACAATATGAAGCCATGATGCGAACAATTAAAAAAGGGATTCCTTATTATAATTTTTATGGAATTGAGGGGGAATTTGATGGAAGTGATGGCGTTATGCGTTTTAAACAAAATTTCAATGGTTTTATTCTTGAAAAAACGGGCGTTTTCTTCTATCGTCCGTTCCCGCTTTATTATAAATTGACTCACTCTTTAAAAAGAATAGTATTTGGCTTAATTCCAAAAAAATAATGCAAAATAGGATAAAACCATCTGCAATAAACAGGAGGTTTTTGTGCAGAAAATAAAGCGTTTTCCTTTTAGAATATTGAATATCTGATATAATTGAAGAGAAATAATTAGAATCTGGAGAAAGGTAAAAGAATGGATATTAGACAACTAAAGTATTTCGTTGAAATTGTTCAGTCAGATTGCAATATGACTAGAGCAGCTAAGCACCTTTTTGTTAGCCAATCTGCACTTAGTCAAATAATTTCTTCATTTGAAGAAGCTCATAATTTAGACCTTTTTTATCGCGAAAGAGGTCGCTTGGTAGGACTGACGCCGATTGGTCATAAGTATTATAAGTATGCTTTAGAAATGATTGGTCTTCATGATCGAATGATGACGACCATTCACAATGAGTCGCGCAAGCTTAATAATGTGGTACGCATCGGTCTACCTTCTATTGTATTGAGAACTAGACTAACTAATGTCGTCTTAGATTTACGAAAAACTTATCCGGATGTAAACCTAGAAATTATTGAGGGCGGTTGTCAGTTCTTATATGAAAGGTTAGATGAAGGCGATGTGGATCTGGCTATTCTGATGGATCCCATTCGACGGACAGGGGAATTTCAAGACCAGGTTCTGATTCACGATAAATTTGTTGTCTTTATGGATCCTAACAATCCTTTAGCCAAGAAGAAAAAAGTGACCTGGGATGAAGTGAACCAAATGCCTATTGCCATTTTTAATGAATCATTTTCTACTAATCGTTTGGTAATGGATCAATTTGCTCAAAGACAGATGAAACCTGAAATTTTTGTTCACTCTTCTTCTTGGGAATACCTTATTGATCTTGTAAAAGGGAATGAAATAATTACGATTCTTCCTCTATCTACTTATCATTTAATGAATTCGGATCAAATAATTTATCGCGAATTCAAAAAAGATTTACCTTTTAATATCTATTTATCAAGAAAAAAATATGAAGCTTACCCGACCAGCCATAACTTACTTTATGACTGGATTAAAAACTATATAGACCAGCAAGTAATTAGTGGGTAAGAGTCAAATATCTTTCAAGCATATTTCTAAATTTTAGAAATATGCTTTTTTTGTGCTGTCCACTCTTTTTTTAAATAATTTTTTAAATTTAACAAAACTGCTTTGAAAAAAATTAGGCAAAACTTTATTTAAATAGTTGGCGATTACACAAAGTATTTAATAGATAAAATTTAATACGAATTCATATTAAATCAAAAGCTATCGCACTTATGACCTCTTTGTGAAAAATTTTTATAAAAAAACTGCTGAATTTGTGAAAAATAGTGGGAGAAATCACAATTAAAATCCTACCTGATTAGTAAATGTAATGGAATCGATTTCTTTTTCTAAGTTGCAAGCCTCTAAATGATTGCCTATACTCAATTTGTAAGCGCTTATCAAATTTTGTGTTGCATAATTTATGGAGTAAGTATTTAAATTTGATCGATCAAAGTCAATTTTGAGTTTGTGAATTATTTTTATCTAACAAGTTTTACTTTGTGATTTTGATTGAAGGAGAGAATAATGACTCAGTTAAAGACTTTAAGTTATACGGTTGATAAAGGCATAGCCAAGCTTGTCCTCAATCAACCCAAGAGCCTGAATGCTATTAATTCAGCAATGTTGGATGACCTAAATACCTTTATGGATGCAATGGAGCAGGACGAGAGTATTCGAGTAATTATCTTGACGGGTGAAGGTAAAGCCTTTATGGCCGGTGGAGATATTAAAGAAATGATGAAGATGGATGACCAAGTGGCTAAGAAATTCATTGAATATGGAAATTATACAATGAATCGCTTAGCAGGCCTTAAGCAAATAATGATTGGGGCTATTAATGGTTATGCCTTAGGTGGTGGTTTGGAACTCGCTTTAACTTGTGACTTAAGAATAGGAAGTTCTGAAAATACAATCGGTTTTCCTGAAGTCGGCTTAGGAATTATGCCAGGCTATGGAGGCACTCAAAGAGCTGTCCGTTTAATCGGCTTAGGTGCAACAAAACGATTAGTTTTCACTGGAGAATTGATAGATGGTAAAGAAGCTTATCGATTAGGTTTGATTGACTATTTAGTTCCTTCAGCAGACTTATTAGAAGAAGCTGATAAATTAGCTGACAAACTAATGCAGCAAGCCCCACTTGCTTTAAAAAAAGCCAAACTGGCTATTAATCGAGGTTCCCAATCAAGCTTACAAGAAGGACTCTTATTAGAAAATGAAATTGTGATTGGATTATTTAATAGTCAAGATCGTATCGAGGGTATGAATGCCTTTGTTGAAAAGCGAAAAGCTAATTTTAAAGCCAAATAAGTTAGGAGGAATAGTATGAGTCAATATCAAGCGATCTATGATGAAAAACGTCGTTCAGTTGAAGAGTTAGTCGCAATGATTGAACCGGGTGAAGGGATCGTTCTAGCAGCGGCTGGAAGTGAGCCATTATTGATTACCCAAGCTTTAAACAATGCTAAGCAACTTAAAGGGAATCGATTGTATCGGATGTTATCAATGTCACCGGTAGTTAATCTAGCTAAAGATCAATTAAAACAGTTTACTTTTTTCTTATCAGGCTTGGATCGTAAGGCTATGAGAAATACAGATGTCGATTTAATTCCTTCTCATTTCTCAGAAATACCCGCCATTATTAAACAAAGAGAACCAGAACCTGTAATGATTAGTCAAGCTTCACCAATGGATGAAGATGGATACTTTTCATTTGGCTTAACAGCTGCTTATACACCGTGCACGGTTGAGTTTGCAAAAAAAGTGTTTCTTGAAGTAAATGAAAATATGCCGCATACACATGGAGAGGGGATGAGAATTCATATCTCAGAAGTAACTGCTTTTGTAGAATCTTCTGAAGATGTTGTAGAATTACCGGATATCGAATTATCAGATAAGGACCGCAAAATTGGTGAGTATGTTGGGGACATTATTGAGGACGGTTCAACTATTCAAATCGGCTTTGGAACAATTCCAAATGCTGTTATGAATGCTTTAAGCCATAAGAAAAACTTAGGGATTCATACCGAAATGTTGCCATCATCAATAGTAGATCTTTATAACAATAAAGTTATTACTAATGAAGAGAAACCGGTCGGTAAACACCGTTTCTCAACAACTCTAGCTTTAGGAAATCGTCGCTTGTATGATTTTATTGATAATAATGAGGATGTCGAAATTCTTCCGGTTAACTTCATAAACAATATTGTTGAACTTGCAAAAATTGAAAACCTGGTCTCAGTCAATACAACTTTAGAAATTGACTTCTTGGGTCAATGTAACTCTGAACAATTAGAAGATTTCTACTATTCTGGTACCGGTGGTCAATCAGACTTTGCTGTGGGGGCAAGAATTGCTGCCAATGGTGTGGGAATTGTTTGTCTATATTCAACAGCTAAAGATGATACCATTTCTCGAATTGTTCCACATTTACATAGTGGTTCACCTGTTTCAACCTCAAAAAATGATATTGAAATTGTTGTTACAGAATATGGGGTAGCCCACCTTAAAGGTAAGAGTATTCAAGAAAGAGTACAAGCTTTAATTGAAGTGGCGCATCCGAAGTTCCGTGATGGTTTAAGAGAAGAAGCCATCAAGCTTGGTTATTTAGAAAATAAAAAATTAAAATAAAAGAAAAGGATTGATTTTAAAATGACTACAAAGATTGAAAAATTACAGTATTTATATCCAGAAGATATCTATGGTTACTCGCATGATCTTTCAGAAAATGAAGTAAACTTTCTAATGAAGCTGCGTGAAGTACTTGAAAAAGAACTTTATCCAGTTATTGATGAGCACTGGAAGAAAGAGCTTTTCCCGATGGAAGCTTTTAAGAAAATTACTGATTTAGGTTTGATGACTCATCCAACTCTTTTCGAGGGACGGGAAAATAAACGTAAAACTTCAGAAATTTTTAATCTTTTCCGTCTTTATGAATTAAACCGTATGGATTCTTCAATTGGTGCATTCACTATCGTCCACGGAGGACTTGCTTACTCAACTGTTTTAATCGGAGGATCTGAAGAACAAGTTAATTACTATGCACCTAAATTGGCCTCTTATGAATGGCATTCATGTTTCGGTTTAACTGAACCTCTTCACGGATCAGATATTGCCGGTGGTCTATCAACAACTGCTGAGAAACAAGGTAATAAATGGGTCTTAAACGGTGAGAAGAAATGGATTGGCGGGGCAGCAACTGCCGATGTTTTACCAATTTTTGCACGCGAGGTTGAAGATGGCAAGATTAAATGTTTCATGGTAGCAGGCGGAACTAAAGGCTTAACAGTCGATAAGATTGATGGAAAGATTGCCTTAAGAATGGTCCAAAATGGACATATTAAATTAAATAATGTTGAAGTGGACGCTGAAGCGCGTTTAGAAAATATTAATGGCTTTAAAGATGTCGCTAAGATCTTATACACTACTCGTGCAGATGTGGCTCACTTAGCAACAGGTTTACATGCTGGAGCTTTAGCTAATACCTTGAAATACGTTAAAGAGCGTGAGCAATTCGGTAAGAAAATTTCTGAATTCCAACTAGTTCAAGAAAAACTAGCCAGAATGCAAGCAAACTGTGTGACTTCATTAGGACTATCTCACCGTTTAGCTGTTCTACAAGAAAAAGGTAAGTATGCAGAAGTTCAATCTTCACTTGCTAAAATGAATAACGCTTACCGTCTGCGTGAAACAGTAGCCCTAGGACGTGAGCTATTAGGTGGTAACGGTATTATTGTTGAACACGATGTGGCACGCTTCTTCGTGGATGCTGAAGCAGCATATTCTTATGAAGGAACCCACGAAGTCAACTCATTAATTATCGGTCGTCACTTAACAGGTAAAGGGGCCTTTGTTTAGAAATACCAAGCTGAAGCAAGAGATAAGGAGCGAATTATGAAGAAAAATTTAGATGAAGTAGTTATTGTTGGGGCAGCCAGAACACCTGTAGGAGCCTTCTTGGGCGATTTAAAAACGGTTCGTGTTCAAGACTTGGGAACAACTGCTTTAAAAGAAGCAGCTAAAAGAGCAGGTGTCAGCCTAGAAGAAATTGAAGAAGTTATCTGTGGCCATGTGGTTGGTTCACCTACTTCAAGTAATATTGGTCGTGTAGTCGGCATTAATGCAGGTTTACCGATTGAATCTACTGGTTATACAGTCAACCGTTTGTGTGGTTCTGGTATCCAATCAGCTGTTTCAGCTGTACAGCTTTTACAAGCTTCTGAAAAGAAATATGTGGCGGCAGGGGGAGCAGAGTCCCTATCTAGAGCACCTTATTTCTTACCAGAAGAAGTGCGTTTCCAAGGATTTAAAACTGGTGATCAGCGATTAATTGATGCGAATACTATGATTCATACAGGGTCAGTCGGTGATGGGTACCCAGACTTGATTCATATGGGACAAACAGCAGAAACTTTAGCAAAGATGTATAAGATTTCGCGTGAAGAGCAAGATGAATTTGCTTTAAACAGTCAAGCCAAGGCCAAAAAAGCCATGGAATCAGGACGCCTCGCTCAAGAAATTGTGCCAGTTGAAATAACTGATCGTAAGGGAAATGTGACTGTGATTGATAAAGATAGTCACCCACGTCCGGATACTAGTATGGAAAAATTAGCTAAGCTAAGACCAGCTTTTGTTAAGGGTGGAAGCGTCACAGCCGGAAACTCTTCTGGACTAAATGATGGGGCAGCTTTCGAAATTTTTACGACTAAAGAAAATGCCGCGGCTAATAACTTAGAAATCATGGCTAAAGTAATGGATTATTCTGTTACTGGCTGTGAGCCAGATTTAATGGGGTTAGGACCAGTTAATTCGATTAAAGAAATTTTGGAGCGTAATGATTTTACTTTAGAAGATATCGATATTCTTGAGATTAACGAAGCTTTTGCAGCCCAAACTCTAGCCTGCTTGAAAGAATTGGGTAATGGCCCTGAAACAGAGCTATATGAACGCTTAAATCCAAACGGAGGGGCTGTTGCATTAGGACACCCATTAGGATGTACAGGGGCGCGAATGATTACAAGTATTTGTTATGAGTTCAAGAACCGTCCAGAAACACGCTATGCGATTGCATCAGCTTGTATCGGCGGCGGAATGGGAATATCTATCTTATTAGAAAACGGCTATTACAAGGACTAAGTCTAAAGAGATTAGGAGAAGATTAAATGAAAATTCAAAAAACAATGGTCATTGGATCAGGTATTATGGGCAATGGTATTGCCCAAGTCCTTGCCCAGGCTGGTTATGAAGTTTACTTAAATGATATTAAAGAAGAATTTATTGATCGCGGATTAGAAAAGATTCATAAAAACTTGCAAAGAAATGTTGAAAAAGAAAGAATGACGGCTGAAGAAGTCGAAAGAATTAAAGGAAGAATCCATAAGTCTCTTTCTTATGATGATGCTAAAGATGTTCAACTAGTGATTGAAGCAGCCACTGAAAATCGTCAAATTAAATTGGAGATTTTTAAAGAGTTAGATAAAGTCACACCTGAGGAAGCTATTTTAGCCACTAATACTTCTTCTCTGTCACTAACAGATATTGCTTCAGTAACTAATAAGCCGGATAAAGTAGTTGGTATGCACTTCTTTAATCCAGTACCAGTTATGAAATTGGTTGAAATTGTGACAGCTTTACAAAGCAGCGAAGAGACGATTCAAACCGTTCAAGAAGTGATCGATGCCTTTAATAAGACCATGATTATCGCAGATGACTCACCAGGATTTGCAGTTAACCGAATCTTAGTTCCAATGCTTAATGAGGCCATCTTTGTATTGGGTGAAGGAATTGCCAGCAAAGAGTCCATTGATACAGGGATGAAATTAGGAGCAGGTCATCCTATGGGCCCACTTCAATTATGTGATTTAATTGGTTTGGATACTTTATTATCAGTGATGACCGTTCTTTATAACGGATTCAATGATCCTAAATACCGTCCGGCACCATTGCTTAAACGAATGGTTGAAGCGGGATATTATGGTCAAAAATCTGGCAAAGGCTTCTATGACTATTAGGAATTGCTATAACTAAAAAGTTTACTTCTGTTAAACTAGAGCTAACAATTTGACCCCCTCATTTTGTCGGCTCTAGTTACTTTTATCTAACTAGTCACAAGGGGAGAGCCATAATTATGGAGGTGGAAATATGGATAGAATTTGCCAATTATTGGGGATTGAATACCCCATTATTCAAGGAGCAATGGCCAATGTGTCGCGCTATCAATTAGTAGGAGCGGTCTCTGAAGCAGGAGGCTTAGGTGTGATAGCATCTGGTGGTATGTCAGCTGATGAGTTAAGAAGACAGATTCAAGAAGTTAAAAAAATGACTCGTAAGCCCTTTGCGGTTAACTTAATGTTGCAAATGAAGAATATCGAGGAATTGGTTGAAGTAATTATTGAAGAAGGAGTACCGGTGGTTACCACTGGTGCAGGAACTCCTAAGAATTTTATATCAGCTTTGCATCAAGCTAATGTGAAAGTACTGCCAGTTATACCTAATGTTAAAATCGCTAAAAAAATGGAAGCGCTAGGTGTTGATGCAATTATAGCAGAAGGACAAGAAGCAGGAGGTCATATCGGACAAGTTTCAACCCTGCCTCTAGTTCGCCAAGTGATTCGTTCAGTTGATGTACCTATTGTGGCAGCCGGTGGTATTTTTGATGGTGCGGGTATGTTAGCTGTGGAAGCCTTAGGGGCTAGTGGAGTTCAGATAGGTTCTCTTTTTCTAAGTTCCAAAGAAAGCCCTATCAAAGAAGGATTCAGGAACTTAGTCCTACAAGCCGACGAAACAACCACGGTGGTTACTGGACGTCGTCTAGGACATCCTGTTCGTGTGTTACCGAATAAAATGACTGAAAAATATATTCGTTTAGAATATGAAGGGGCTTCAGATGAAGACCTAATGAAATTAGCAGAAGGTGCTATGCGGCGTGCAGTTTATGAAGATGATGTCGAGGAAGGATCCCTTATGTGTGGTCAATCAATTGGCTTAATTACTGAGAGCCAGAGTGTTGATGCGATTATTCAAAAATTAATGGAAGAATACCGCCAAGCACGCTTAAAGCTAATCAATCAATAAACATTTATAATAAGCTATTAAAAAACTCTAGACTTCTAGTAGCTTTTTAAGAGTTTTAAAAATAACAATAGTTGAGTAGATATCTTTAATGAAAACAGATTGAAAACGATTAATATCATCATTCTTTGACAGGACCGCTAGAGTGTTTAAGTTAAGGATTTAAGTTAATAAGAATACTAGTATCACAACAAAAGTATGGAAGGGGTTATGACTTTAGAAATTAAACAAATTAGAGAAGACGCTATGACTTAATTAGTGGATTTAGTCCATGAGGCATGGTTCGAAGGGGTTTATAAAGCGAAGAAATTTGAAAAGACAGCATCTGCTATTTCCCTTAACAAAGCACTATAGAACAGCTCATTAGGATGCGTTGCCGTTCTTGGTGGAGAAATTGTTGGTATGACTCTTTGTTTAACGAAAGAAGCAGATTCGACTTTTAGAATGTTCCAGTTAGACTTTATTGACAAATTGATCACCTTATCCAACCAAGCGCAACCGGATGAAGTCAAACGAGTGACTCGCGTCTTCTAAAGTGAACGTCAAGCCTATAGACAATTAATTACCGAAGTCTTTGATTATTTTAAAGAACAGGACTTGGAAAATGTTTATTTAATCACCGATACGGATTGCAATTACCGTTTTTATGATTACCTCCATTTCGAGCTTATCAATGAGACACGTATTAAATTACCAACCAAAGAGGGCTTTAGATATCGGGATGAATTTATGTATGCCTATTCACTTTAAACAAAAATTTTAAGACAGCTTAATCCTTTAAGATTAGGCTTTTTTTATGCAAAAATTTAGAAAAATAAAAAAACACAAAAATTTTTGTTGACAGGAAAAAGGAAAGACGGTAATATTCATTTTGAAAATGATAATAATTACTATTTATCTTTAGGCAGATAAATTTAAAAAAGGAGATCGTATGAAGTATCAAGGAAAAACAAAAAAATGGTGGTTAGTTCTTTGTCTTATTATTGGCTCTTTAGTGAATATTTCTTCAATTCAATCTGTTAAAGCAGAAGAAGAAAGAAAAATAGTCACTTCTTTTTATCCAATGTATGCCTTAACCAAGGAAATCGTTGGCGATAAACACCCTGTTTTGATGATTAATTCAGCGAATGGTATTCATGGTTTTGAGCCTTCGGCTAATGATGTGGTGGCCATTTATGATGCTGATATCTTTGTTTATCACTCAGATATCTTAGAATCTTGGGCTCAAAAAATTAAGCACAATGTCGAAAAGCAAGAGAAATCTAATGTGATTATTATTGAAGCTTCGAATGGATTAGCTATGAAGAAAGTGCCGGGTCTAGAAAAACTAGAATTGATGGAGGGTAAAGATGAATCAACCCTTTATGATCCACATACCTGGTTAGATCCCATTGAAATAGGCGAAGAAGCAAAGTTGATTGCTCAAGCCTTAGGGGAAGTGGATAGAGATAATAAAGATTACTATTTGCAAAGAGCAGAAAGCATTGGAACGCAAGCTCAGGTTATAACGGATAAATACACCTCACTTTTTAAAAAGCTCAAGCAAAAGACTTTTGTCACTCAGCATACAGCCTTTTCTTATTTAGCCACACGCTTTGGCTTAACACAGTTGGGAATAGCAGGTGTGTCTGGACAAGAGCCCAGTGTGAAACAATTGCAAGAAGTGAAAAAGTTTGTGGAAAAATATCAAGTCAAAACCATTTTTACCGAGCCGAATATTTCAGATAAAGCTTCACAATTAATAGCCCAAGAGACTGGAGCTAAGGTAGAAGTCTTGGATCCCTTAGAAGCGGATCCCCATAATGATTTAAGTTTACTAGCTAATTTAGAAAATAATTTACAAAGACTGTTAAAAGTTTTGCAAGAAGAAGGAGAGAAATAAATGAAACCATCTAAAATACTCTTATCATCCGCCGCTTTATTGACACTTTTAAGTTGGCATGAACCAATTAAATCAATCTACGCTCAAGATGATAAAGATTCATTCATTAATTATATTGAGGGTAGCGATGGAGAAAAGCCAAGTAATGTCTCAAGCACTGAAAACCGCACTATGGAAGAAATTTCAATGGAAGAAGGCATTGCGGGCGAGCAAATTATTGTCCAAATCAATAGGGAAGGTTATGTGACTTCTCACGGTGATCATTATCACTATTTCAATGGAGCAGTTCCTAGTGATGCTATTTTTTCAGAGGGAGTCTTAGCCCCTGAAGATTATCAATTTAATGAAGAGGATCTTGTTAGTCAAACGGATGAAGGGCAAATTATTTTAGTAGATGACCAATATTATCTTTATATAGAAAATCCAGATCAAGCTAAAAATCTTCGTTCTTTAGAAGAAGTGTTACTACAGTCATACAGTATGGATCCTGTCGATGCAAAGGCTATTTATGATTTGATGGAAGAATATGAACTTGGCGAAGAGGCTATTATTACTTATGAATTAGAACGCAGTCCTGAAGAAGTAGCAGATCAAAAAGGGATTGAAGGAGAGCATGTTGTTGTCTATTTAACCGAAGAAGAGTTTGTAACCAATCACGCTTTTGATTTACATGTTTTCTATGGTGACCTTGATCCAGAGGTTGTTTTCTCTGAAAGACTCTTAACACCTGAAGATTATCAATTGGACCAAGAAGATGTGGTCGCAGAAATTAAGAATGGATACATTGTAAAGCTAGAAGATCAGTACCAAGTTTACATAGCTCCTGAAGATCGGGCCCAAGCTGATAATATCCGAACTTTCCAAGATATTGAAGCTCAAGTAACCAGCAGTCAAAAGGTCTTTAAACAAGCAGGTGGAGTGCGTAAAGATGTAGCTAACACCATAGCAGCTGGTGAAGTGGGTGGATCAGGTAACCGCAATTCCAGTGGAGCTTACGTAACGGATGATGGATATATCTTTAACCCCTATGACGTTATAAAAGATTTAGGCAATGGCTTTATTGTTCCCCATGGTGACCACTTCCACTTTATTCCAAAGTCAGATTTAACGCCTCAAGAAATAATGATTGCAAACGCTGTTCTATCAGGTGGAAAAATTTCACAAGGCAACAGTAAAATAGCTGATAAAGGAATGGTTGATCAGATCATTCATGACAAAGCTGTTAATCATAAAGGTCCTTACACAACGGATGATGGTTATGTCTTTTCAGTGGGATCCATTACTAAGGTAACGGATACAGGTTTAATTGCTGCTCATGGTAGTCACTTCCATTTTGTTCCTTTTGCTCACTTAAACAAAGGAGAATTAGCCCAAACACAAGCTTATATTCAAAAGAAATTCGGAATTAAACGTAATTTATTGGCTGAATTTGGTTTAGCTAAAGAAGATAACAAAGTTGATCAGCCAAGTAATAAAAAACCTTCTCAAAACCTTGATAAGATAGCTGATAAGCCAACTGAAAATGATCAAGGTAATAAAAACCAAACAAATTCAGAATATCAGCGCCTATTAGCCAAACTCTATGCTTTGCCAATCAACCAACGTCATACTGAATCTGATGGTTTGGTCTTTGACCCGGAACTCGTAACAGATGAGATTGAGGGAGACTTCGTCTTACCTCATGGTGACCACTTCCATGTTATTCCACGTTCAAGTCTATCAGATTTAGAAATTAAATTAGCAGAAATGAAATTAGGCAAACGTCCATCAGTCGCTGTGAAGCCAAAAGACCCACAAGTTGATAAAGCAGATAATGAAAAACCAGCTGAATTAGACCAAGCAAGTCAATCTGAAAAGCCTAGCCAACCAGATCAACCAAAAGCAGATGGAAAAGTTGATTTCTTAGCTCAAAATTATAAGAAGTCAGCTAAGGGTAAGGACGGTAAAACATATACAACGGATGATGGCTATGTTTTCACACCAGAAAGTATTTTGAACTACTCTAAAAAGGGGCTTACAGCTGAGCATGAAGGACACACTCACTTTATTCCTTTTGGTGATTTAGACGACAGTGAATTGAAAGCAGCTGCTGACTTTATCAATCAGCGAAACATTAATGCAGCAGAAGAAAGTAAATATACAGCAGAAGAAATTGCAGCCAAGTTGGCCTATATTTCTTTGGAAAATGGTGTAGCCATTGAAGATCTGGAAGTCAACGGTAACGAAGTGATTATTCCGCACGGTAATCATTCACATACAGCGAATATGGATAAAATTCCAACAGAATTAAAGCAGTCTAACTTCACATCGGAAGAAGACTATCAAACTCAATTGATTACGCTTAAAATGAGTGAAGTATCGCGTAATAAGTATTACATTGATGTTTGGCGTAAAGATGCTACCATTTATGCTTTAACGAAGTTCTATAAAGTAGTAGAGATACCATTAGATGACATAGAATTACCAATTAAATATGATCAAGTCTCATTAAAAGATGTAAAAACAATAGAAGATCCACTTTTTGAAAAGAAAGTCTATGTCGCTCAGCGCTATAAAGTTAAGCCATCTGATATGTTTATCTTTAATGGTCGTATCAAAGTTGGTGATCTTAATTTAGTGATCGATGAGATTGACGTAACAGAAGCCTATGAAACAGATTCAAATGATTTGCCAGAAACTAAAGAAAATGTTGAAGGAGAAAAGGATGAAGTGGTTGAAGAAACTCCTTCTAATAAAGGAGTTAGCCATCAAGCGGTCATTGAATATATTAAAAACTACTATGGTAAGGCTGCTAAGTCCGTTAAGTACGGAAAAGGTTTTGGATATATAGTGACGCCAGCTTCTGGAGAAGAGAATGTATTAATTATAGAGTCTGAAGCAAGAGCAGCGATGGAAAATAAAGAGGCATTGCCAGAACTTGCTAGTCAGAAGGATGGCGTAGATTCAGAAAATGAAGTTTCTTCACTAGATGAAACTACCAAAGAAATTCCGATGGAACAATTGAAAAATTTTGTAGGTAATTACTATGGGGTAAACCCATCAAGTATTCAAATATTTTCAGGCATGGTAATCGTTCCAAATCCTAATCCAGATTATGCCAACCTTAATCTTACGATTAAACAAGTAAAGCTTGCTTATATTATGAATGGTGAATTACCTGCTATGCCACAAGTTGCTCCTTTTGCAAAAGAAGAGATTGGAGAACGAAATGATTCTAATTTAGATGATGCAGAAATAGGCAAATAATCAAAATTATAACAAAGTTATGTTAAGAGTCCTTGTTAATGATCAAAGGACTCTTAATTTTTATTTAGGGAAATTAAATATCAAAATTTATGTCATACAAATAAATTTGATAGACAAGAAAGTAGGCATATTTTATAATCGAAATAAATTTTTTGATTATAAGGAGCAAAAGCTATGGCTAAGAAATATCAGTGCTCTTATTGCGGGAAAGAGTTTTCCAAGTCTAAAATTGACTGGGAAGGTTCAGAACCTGAGTTTGAAGAATATTACTGCAAAAAATGCAGCGAATCTCTTATACAAGCGAGTATCAATGCGATGGATCCCAATAGCAACGGCTATGAGGAAGACGGATTTTAGGAAGAGGAAAGGTTAGGTTTTTAAATTTAATTATTAAAGCATTTCATTTAAATAGAAAATAAGACTTCTATCGATAGGAGTCTTATTTTAATTGTCTACTACAAGACTTAGAAGTAGCCAAGGAATGTCTATTCATTCATGATATAATATAGGAACAATCTTAAAAACTTAGCTTAAAGTAGTAAGAAAAGAGGTATTTAATGAAGCGCTTTATTGAAATTGATGAACTTAGCCAGTATCCAAAAGCTTTTTTTATAAATGTAACACTGGGAAATGATCAATCCAGTGGCGATGACCACTATCTAGGACTTGAGGAGCCACTATATGATGAGGCGAGTCACATTCCGCATGCCAAGTCATATTATTACGAATTGGTGTACGATGATAAGGGGTATATGAGGTCCCAGAAAAGTTTATAAGCTCATTTCAAAGACCTTAAAGACAAAGAGCTCATGGTGTCTTGAGGATTGGGCGTAACCGCTTGTAGCAATTTATTAGCCTTAGATGAAATAGGCATTGAAGGAAAGTTATACACTGGTTCTTATTCGCAATGGTTGAAGAAAAAGCAGAAAGCTGTTAAAGGAAATGATGAGTAGAAAGAGTGAGTGAATGAAAAAAGAAATATTTCCGACTGAAGTATTGGAAGTTGAAATTACTGAGTTAGACCATAAAGGAAATGGCTATGCCCGTTATGTCCATGCGCCAGACCGTGGGTCGAATGGAAAGGGCTTGAAATTATTTATACCCAATGCCGTTCCAGGGGATAGAGTTCGGGTGACGGTACCTAATGCCAAGGGCAGAAAGCAAGCAGTCGTACCGTTTGATGCATTATTAGCAGCCAGTCCTGATCGTAATCTTGATATTCCGCTCAAAGACGCCAATGCCGGGGGAACGCCATTAATTTCCATGACCTATCCAGCTCAGTTAGCTTATAAAACCCAAGAAGTAAAGGACCATTTAGCAAGCCAAGGATTCGATCCGGCTTGTGTTCGACCCATTATTGGGATGGATGATCCCACCCGTTATCGTAATAAAATGGAGTTAAGCTTCGGAGCTGAAGGGGCTATCGGTATGCATGAACAAGGTAACTTCACCAAAATCATCGATATGAAAGATTCGGTGCTTGCTCCTAAACTATTTGTCCGGGTAAAAGAAGTAGTCGCCGACTGGCAAAAAGATTATCAATTATCCTATTATGACAAACAGACTCAAAAAGGTCTTTTGAGAAATCTCTTATTGCGTCAATCCTTTGTCACCGGGGAGTTGATGGTAGTGATTTATGCCACTGAAGCACCTAGTCAAATGCAAGAGGCAGTGGATGATTTGAGTCAGCGGCTAAGCAAACGCTTCGATCAATTAGTTAGTTTACAATGGATTCTACACAAGGAAGCGACGGAACGGATTCAAGCCGACGAAACGTTTATTCTTCATGGGCGCGATTATATTAATGACGAATTAAATGGCTTTCGCTATCGGATCTGGCCGGAGACCTTTTTCCAAGCCAATCCTGTCCAAGCGGAGAAATTGGTACAACTAGCCTTGGAATTCGCCCAGGTCAATGATCAAATGCGCGTCTTAGATCTTTTCTGTGGGGTGGGAACTTTTAGTTTGCCCCTAGCTGAAAAGGCTAAAGACTTAGCCGGTATTGAGATTGTTGACCAGTCGATTCAATCAGCTATTCGCAATGCGATTGATAACGGCTTAGACAATACCTTCTTTATGACCAGTGATGCGAGAAATGGCTTGAAGCGCTTGGAAACCGAGTGGGGACGACCTGACTTATTACTATTAGACCCTCCTCGTTCTGGGGCCGGTGGAAAAGTCATGCGTGCGATTGGAAGATTTGGTACGGATAAAATTGTTTATGTTTCTTGTTTCCCTAAAAGTTTAGCAGAGGATTTGGTTTGGTTACGTGACTTTGGTTATGAATTGGTCTCTGTTCAGCCGGTGGATCAATTTTCGCATACAACGCATGTGGAGACGGTAGCGTTATTGTCCAAACTAGATATCGACCAATGTATTAAAGTGAAATTAGATATGGACGAGTTAGATGTAACAGCATCTGAAAGCAAGGCTACTTATGAAGAAATTAAAGAATATGTTATGAAGAAACACGGCATGAAAGTATCTAATCGTTATATATCGTAAGTAAAGAAGAAATGTGGACTTGAAGTTGGTAAAAATTATAATGTTTCAAAGAAGGAAAATCCTATAGCACCTAATTGTCCACCTGAGAAGGAAGAAGCGATAAGGGAAGCTTTAGAGTATTTTAAAATGATTTAATGTAAGGATATTAGAAAGCACTTTTGATCTAACAATCAAGGGTGCTTTTTTTATATTAGAAAGACAAGCTAGTGTTTCAAAAGGGCAAGATAAATGATATAATAGACATAGTGTCTAAAATAATAATGAAAATGAATATATATTAAATCAGATAAAAAAAGGAGAGATAAAATGGGAGTATCTTATAGACCTTTATGGATAGAACTAGCCAAAAGAGAAATGGGAAAAGTTGAATTTCAAGAGCATGTAGGTATTTCAGGAAATTTATTAGCAAAATTAGGGAAAAATGACTACATATCAATGAGAAACTTAGAACAGATATGTAGGAAGATGAAACTTTCTCCTAATGAAGTCATTGAATTTAAGGAGGAAGAAAATGAGTAGAAAACAATCAGTTGAACCTAATATAGCTGATCTTGTCAATGGTTGGCTAAAATCTTATGGATTAGATTATAAACTAGAACAAGAAAGTCTAAACAGTGAAATTGATAAGGCACTTAATGAATATGCTTCTAAAAGTGGTGGAAGTGGCGGAAATAGACCTGATGCAAAAGTTCTAGTTCAAGGAAGTAATCTAAAATACTATCCCGTACTTATCGAATACAAGGGATATAAAGATAGTCTAGTAAAACTAGATAGCAACGGCCAAGTTGAAAATACAAATACAAGAAATGAGCCTAACTATAGAAATATTAATACCTATGCAGTAAATGGGGCTATTCACTACGCAAACGCTATTTTACACTATACAAGCTACACAGAAGTAATAGCAATTGGAGTTACAGGCTATAAGGATATAAATGATAAACTCCACCACGAAATAGGGGTATATCATGTATCAAAGGAAAATTTAGGTATAGGTCAGGAAGTTGATAAATATACAGACCTATCCTTTCTTAAAAAAGAAAACTTTGATGATTTCACAAGGAAGCTAGAAGAATTAAGCCTAAGTCCAGAAGAACTAGACCGTATAAGAGAAAAGAAAGAAAAAGAAATCAATGCCAGTCTAGTAAAACTTAATAATGATATATACAGAGATGAAAAAGGACTTAGCGAAAATGACAGGGTCTATTTGGTTGCAGCTTCTATCATGGCAACACTTGGTATACCAGGAAAAGTAACCCCATTAGAAAAAGAAGAATTAAAATCATCAAGAGAAATAGGAAACACAGATGGGGATATTATTTTAAGAAAGATAAACTCTTTCTTAGCAGAAAAAGAACTTCCACAAGCAAAAAAAGATATGATAGTTAGGACACTACAAAACACGCTGACAACGGAAAACATTAATAAACCAGTAAGTGGAGAAAGTCAGTTAAAAAGAGTATTTACCAAGATAGTAGATGACTTAGGTATTTATTATAAGATAGGTCTTACTACAGATTTTACTGGAAAACTCTTTAATGAAATGTACTCATGGTTAGGATTTTCACAAGATAAGCTAAATGATGTAGTCCTAACACCTTCCTATGTAGCAAAATTATTAGTAAGACTAGCTAGAGTAGACAGGAACTCCTATGTCTGGGACTTTGCCACAGGGTCTGCTGGTCTTTTAGTTGCAGCAATGAACGAAATGCTAATTGACGCAAAAGAAAATATCAAATCACCTCAAGAACTGGAGCAAAAAAAGATAAAAATAAAAGCAGAACAGTTATTAGGATTAGAAGTCCTATCAAGTGTTTATATGCTAGCAATCCTTAATATGATTATGATGGGAGATGGGTCATCTAATATACTAAATAAAAACTCCCTAACAGACTTTGATGGGAAATATGGCTTTGGAAAAAAAGATGATGACTTCCCTGCTACAGCATTTGTTTTAAATCCACCTTATTCAGCCGAGGGTAATGGAATGATATTTGTAGAAAAAGCCCTTTCTATGATGAATAAAGGATATGCCGCTATTATTATCCAAGGCTCAGCAGGTAGCGGTAAAGCGATAGACTATAACAAGAAAATACTAGAAAACAACACCTTACTTGCCAGCATAAAAATGCCTATAGATTTGTTTATAGGAAAGTCTAGTGTACAAACTCATATCTATGTATTTAGGGTAGCAGAAGCCCACCATAAGAATAATATGGTGAAATTTATTGACTTTTCCAATGATGGATATACAAGGTCTAATAGGAAAAAAGCAAGTAATAATCTAGTAGATACAGATAGGGCAAAAGAAAGGTATGACGAATTGGTAGATCTGGTACTGTTTGGAAAAAGCAAACTAAATATATTCACAGAAGAAGAATACTATGAAGATACTATAGACCCAGAAAACGGGGCAGACTGGAATAAATCAGCTCCTATAGATACAAGACCCAAACTCGAGGACTTTAAAAAGACAGTAGCAGATTATCTAGCCTTTGAAGTATCTAATCTATTAAAGAATAAGGGGGAAAATGAAGAAATAAAAAAATAGAAGCCCCACTTAATAAAATGCTTAAAGAAGTTAAGTGGGGCGAGTTTAGGATAGGGGATTTATTTGAAGTGACTACATCAAAAGGATATGATGCAGGTAAGTTAAATTTTGTTGATAAGTCTATAGATACATTTGAATTTGTTGGAAGAACAAAAAGTAATTATGGAATACAAGGATTTGTAGAAAGATTAGATACTGAGCCAAATAACAAAGAGACTATTTCTGTTAGTCAAATTGGAGCGGTACATGCTCAATTTAGGGCAAATAAGTGGTATTCAAGTCAAAATATTTTTGTTTTAACGCCAAAATTTAAGCGACTTATGAATTTATTAACTGTAGCCTCTATAGATAAAATTTTATCCAATTATGGTGGATATTCTTCTTATCCTACTTTAAAAACATTAAGGGAACATATCATCCAACTCCCCATCTTAGAAGATGGGTCTATAAATTTTTCTTTTATGGAAAAATTTATAGCAGAGCTAGAAGCTACGCATCTAGCAGAGCTAGATGCGTACTTGAGCGTAACAGGGCTAAAAGATTATGAATTGACAGAGGAAGAACAACAAACTCTAGAAAAATATATAAAAGAAGAGGTTGAATTTGATAAGTTTGAGTATCAGTCAATATTTAATAAAATTAAACAAGGGAGAAGACTAACAAAAGCTAATCAAAAGCCAGGGAATATTCCTTTTGTAATGTCAGGAATAACAAATACAGGTGTAGTCAATTATATTTCAAATCCAGTTGCAAGTTTTCCGAGAAATGCAATTACACTTGATATTTTTGGAAATGCATTTTACAGATCTTATGATTTTGGTGCTGGAGATGATACCGGTGTTTATTGGAATGACAAAAAGAAATATTCAGAAGATATGATGTTATTTTTAACTGTAGCAATGGAAAGATCGGTTCTAGGACAATACTCTTATGGTAAAAAGCTTAGAAGCTCTCAAAGTAAAAAAATATTGATGAGTTTACCATCAAAAAATAATGATGTAGATATAGAAACAATGGAATTATTGATAAGAGCAATAAAGAAATTAGTAATAAAAGATGTGGTTGAGTTTTCAAATAAAAGAATAGAAACGACAAAAGAAATTATAAATAAATAGAAATATAGCGATTAGAAAATAATATTCTAGTCGCTTTTTTCATGCCTAATTTTAGGAGGAAGTGAAGTAATGAAAAATACAAAAAGATTAAATCAAGTAAAAGATGAGATAAAAAACTTATTAGAAGAAAAAGAAAAGTGTGTACTTGAACTTGAGCAATTAAAAAATCAAGAGAAGAAAATTAAAAGGCAGATTAGTCAGAGAGAAAGGAAGAAAAGGACAAAAAGATTAATAGAAAGAGGAGCGATTTTAGAATCTTATATTGACAAAGCAGAAGAAAAAAGCAATGAAGAAATTGTTGAAATATTAGATAAAGTTTTTCTGGATATGGATTGAGAGCAAGAAATAACTTAGGAAAAAGGAAGAAGTTTTGAAAGAGAGAATAATATAATCAATCCCTTAGATTTTCTAAGGGCGCAATTATACACCCACAAGGGGTGCAAGAACCTGCAAGCAGGCACCCTAAAGGGTGTCCTTGCGACCTGCGGTGCTTGACCCTTGCAGGGAGCAATGAAAAGGCTGAAGCCTTTATAAGTTATTTCTAAAATACAATTTCATAAAAATATCCATTCGCTTTTTTATAGTCAAGGGTAAAATAAACTCGCTACCGCTCGCCCTTGACAATAAAAATTTGAAATGAATAGTAATCATTAAGCCGACATACTGAAACAAGAAAGTAAGTTTAGTATCGTCGGCTTTTTTTATTTTAACATTTCAAAATGCTCATTCACGAAGTGAAAGTTCAAAAGATATTTTTTTAAGACCGACACCTAAAACAAGAAAGGAAGTGAGAAGATGGCAGAGAGTTTTCATTTTAATATTTCTATGGTAAGTAGAGGAAAGGGGAAGTCAGCAGTTGCTAGTTCAGCCTATATATCAAGAGAGAAAATAACCAATGAATGGGACGGAGTAACCCATGATTACCATAACAAAAAAGACTTAATATACAAGGAAATATTTTTACCTGAAAATGCAAAAGAAGAATTTAAAGACAGAGTAACTTTATGGAATAGTGTGGAACTAAATGAAAAAGCAATTAATGCTCAACTGGCAAGAAGTTTTATCATAGCCTTACCAAAAGAATTAAGTATTGAAGAAAATAAAAAGCTTATAACAGAATTTATTGAAAGTAATTTTGTATCACGAGGAATGATAGCAGACCTTGCCATTCATGATGAAACTGATAAGGGAAATCAGAATATTCATGCCCATATTATGACAACAGTAAGACCACTAAATGAAGATGGATCATGGGGGCAGAAAAGCAAAAAAGAATATGTCTTTGATGAAAAAGGGGAGCCAGTCCTTACAAAAAGTGGCAAACAAAAAACAAGAAAGATTGAACTTACTGATTGGAATAATAGGGGCAATGCTGAAAAGTGGCGAGAGAGTTTTGCAAGTCTATGTAACAAATACTTAGCAGAGAAAAACATCGAAAAAAGAGTAGACCACCGTTCCTATGAAAGACAAGGACGAGATGAAATACCTACCATTCATATGGGAGCAAGTGCTTCAGCCTTAGAAAGAAAAGGCATAGAAACAGAAAAAGGAAATATCAACCGAGAGATTAAAAAACATAATAGTTTAGTAAAAGAGATTAAGACAAAAATAGGAGAACTTACCTTATGGCTCAATGATCTAGTTAAAACATTTCAATCGAGGTATGACCAGTATAAAGAAGATAAAAAAGAAGAACTGGAGAACAAGGCAGAGCTTTTTAATCTCTATGAATACATCTCAATTTATCATGATATTCAAGTAGATAAAAGAAAATACCTAAACAGCTATGGGAGAGAAAAGAAAGGACTTGCCGACTTAAAAAAATTTTCCAGTGCAAGAGTATATCTTCAAAATAACAACCTAGAAACCATAGCAGATTTACAAGGGAAAATTTCCATTTTACAAAGTAAAAATAGAAAAGTTTCAAAGGAAATAAAAGTTAAGACAGAAGAAATAGACAAGCTGAATAAGTGCCTAGTCTATGCTGATATTATCCGTAAAATAAAACCAGTCTTTGATAAGTGGCAAGGAAAGAAATTATTCAAGGAAAATTACTATCAAGACCATAAGGAGATAATAGACAAGTATAAAAGAGTAAGAACCTATTTAGAAAAGCAAACAGGCTCATCAGCAATCAAGCCGAAAGAATGGAAAAAGCAAGTTAATGATTTAGAGATAGAAATTGAAAGATTAAACCAAACAAAAGAAAATATTAAAGATGAATTTTCAAAGATTAATCACATTAAGTATGCAGTAAAAATAGTCAATGATGATTATGGGATTGACCTATCCATTGAAATAGATAAGGCAATAAAGAGGGGAGAAAAGCCAAGTATCATTGAACAGATTAAGAAATTTGAAAAACAAGAAGAAAAAGATGATAGATACAGACAAAAAGCAAGGGAGAAATACCAAAGAGATGAAGAAAGATAGGCACCGTTCCCAAAATGTGAACGAAGATACCTATTATTGAAATTAAAGATGAAGTCCTAAATTAGGACAACATAAAAATAGAAAGGAGAGATATTATGGCTGGAAAAAGAATGTTTTCATTGAAAATCATAGATAGCGACCTATTTTTAGACATGCCTTTAAGTAGTCAGTGTCTATATTTTCATTTATCAATGAGGTCAGATGATGACGGATTTGTAGACAATCCTAAGAAGATAATAAAGATTATAGGGGCTAACGATGATGACCTAAAAATTTTAATTACAAAAGGTTTTGTTATTATCTTTGAAAAAGGAATTATTGTTATTACCCATTGGAAGATAAACAACTATATTAGAAAAGATAGAT
Source organism: Facklamia sp. P12950 (assembly GCF_050409465.1). Classification (NCBI taxonomy): domain Bacteria; kingdom Bacillati; phylum Bacillota; class Bacilli; order Lactobacillales; family Aerococcaceae; genus Facklamia; species Facklamia sp. P12950. The sequence goes on along the minus strand of NZ_JBNUPK010000006.1, from coordinate 31,177 downwards.
ATAAGCCAACAATGTATGTAGAAGAAAAGGAGCAACTTCAAGAAATAATCAATGGAGCATATATAAAAAGCACTGGTTGTCATTTGGTTGACCAACGGTTGACAAGTGGTCGACCTAGTATAGGGGAGAATAGATTAGGTAAGGTTAGTATAGATAAGGGGAGAGGAGAAAGAGAAAAACCGCCCACCTCCCTTTATGGTCAATTTAAAAATGTTAAGTTATCAGAAGAAGAATATAACAAGTTACAGGAAGAATTAAAAGACCATACCCAAACCATGATAGATAAATTATCAAGGTATATGGAAAGTAGTGGTAAGGACTATAAAAACCACTATGTAACAATCCTTAACTGGTATGAAGAAGATAAGAATAAACTTATGAATAAATCAGATAAAAGAAAAACTACATCTAACTATGATGATAGTCCTAGCATATAAGAGGGTGGACAGGTCTTTTTAGATGAGTTAATAGAAAAGATGATTAATTCTATAGGGAAGAATAAAAAAGCCATTAAATAAGCTTCCACCATTTAACAAATGAAAATCAATAAGAAATACAAGGCGATTAGAAAAGTAAAAAATTCTAGTCGCTTTTTTATTACCACAAAGGGAGTAACGAAATGTTACCACCTTATTTTTATAGGAGGATAAAATGACAGATAAAAATACTAAGACCATAAAAATCAAAGGAGTTAATTTTAAGTACAATCTTGATAGGGATTATGAAAAAGAGGGTCATGTTTACTGTAAGTCTTGTAATGAGCAAGTAGACGGACAAGTAATGGACTTTATAAATAAAAAGATGATATTTAGAAGAGCCTGTAAATGTGATAGGGAAAGAGAAAAACTTGAAAAAGAAAGACAAAGAGCCTTAAAGGTGGAAGAAATTAAAAGAAGATGTTTTGTAGAAATAAGTCAAAGCAAATATACCTTTAGAAACTCTGATGAACTCATAGATAAAGACCTAATCAGAAAGGCGAGAAACTATGTAGATAAATTTGAAGAAATGAGAAAGGACAATATCGGATTAATCATCTATGGAGGAGTGGGAAGTGGAAAAACCTATCTTACTTGTTCCATAGTTAATGCTATCATTGAAAAATACCTTTATGAATGTAAAGTTATCAACTTTTCTCAAATACTAAATGATTTACAAAAAGGTGGCTTTAACCTTGATAGAAATGAATATATCAATAGTCTAGTCAGTAAGACCTTATTAGTCCTTGATGATTTTGGAATAGAAAGGGATACAGAATATGCCCTAGAACAAGTCTATAATGTGATAAATGCAAGGTATCAGAAAAGCAAACCGACCATTATCACAACCAATATAGATTATAGAGAACTGGAGAGGGAACAAGAAAACCTAATGTTGGCAAGGATTTATTCAAGAATAATAGAAATGGGAGTACCCCTAAAGGTAGATGGTAAGGACAGACGAAAAGAAAAACGAAAAGAAAAGATAAAAAAAGCAAAAAACTTAATAGATGACTAAGAGCGATTAGAAAAGTAAAAAAATCTAGTCGCTTTTTTAATACCACAAAGGTAGTAAGAACGTCATATCCTATTTTTCAGAACGAAATAACAATCTTAAAAGTCTCAATGTAGTCTCAAAAGAGTATCAATCTTCAAAAAAAGCGGTCCAATAGGGTCATTTTTTCACTTTATAAAGTAGAGGGGTTAATTATTGAAAGATTTACTTCGAAAAAGAAAAGCAAAACTCATTACAGGAAAATAATAAATTTCACTTTTAAAAAGTTTTTGCTGAATTTGGTTACCAAGCACCTTGCTTTTTCACTCTATAAAGTAGAGAGGTTAATAACCAAAAGAATTAATTGTAAATTTTAAAGAAAAACTCCTTGTGGGAGAATAATAATTTTTACTCCATAAAGTAGATGGACTTTTACTCTCTTTGATCTTTGACAACTGAATAGACCACAACGAGACGTTATCCATTTAAGGAGCATGAGCTTATTTACGCCTAGACCTTCCTGCTGAGTAATCGGTTTAAATGAATACTAGAAAAATCTAAGGATAGAAGGAAGCAAGCGATAAATAAATGAGTTTAATTAAGGCGTGGAAACCTTAAGCGATGATTTAAGTGGTGATAATGATACTTCTACAGTTGACGCTGGCCTATCTAGAACAGGGGCAGAGGTGAGATGCCTATGTAGCAATTCCATTGCACTCGTTTATGTCATAAAACTAAATAATTCGCAAACAAGAAAGGAGGTGAGAGATTGGAGTATCAATGGAATGGATTAGCTAACTTATTAGCGGATTTAATTGGAAAATATGCTGAAGATTTGGATGTTAATAATTTGCCTAATCCTCTTCCAATTACTTCCGATAATGAAGATGAAATAAAAGATATAAATTTTACAAAACTATCGCAGGAAAAAGGATTTAAATGATATAATAGTCGTGAGATAAATATCCAAATTATTTTAAGAAAGCGAGGTTTTGTATGAAAAAAGAGAAGAAAAAAGTTTATATTTACACAAGAGTTTCAACCACCTTACAAATAGATGGATATTCTTTAGAGGCTCAAAAAGCTAAGATGAAAGCATATTCTGATTTTAACGATTATGAGGTTGTTGGCGAGTATGAAGATGCGGGAAAATCAGGTAAATCCATTGAAGGTCGTGTCGCCTTCACACAAATGATGGATGATATCAAGTCTGGTAAAGATGGTGTTTCCTTTGTTCTTGTTTATAAGCTATCCAGATTTGCAAGAAATGCGGCTGATGTTTTATCTAGTTTACAAATCATGCAAGACTTTGGTGTAAATTTAGTTTGTGTTGAAGATGGGATTGATTCCTCAAAAGATGCTGGAAAGCTTATGATTTCTATTCTTTCAGCTGTTTCTGAAATTGAAAGAGAAAACATAAGAATTCAGTCAATGGAAGGTAGATTGCAAAAGGCTAGAGAAGGTAAATGGAATGGTGGCTTTGCTCCATATGGATATCAGCTTGTTGATGGTGAGTTAAAGATAAATGAAGATGAAGCATTTGCTATTCGAGTAATTTTTGATAAGTATGTTAACACAACTATGGGAGCCAATAGTATAGCAAGATATCTTGATAATCAAGGTATAAAAAAGATTCCTAGACAAAATGGAAAAAATCCTCTTTTTAGTGCAAGCCTTATAACTCGCATTATTAAAAATCCAGTCTACAATGGCAAAATTGCTTATGGTAGAAGACGTACAGAAAAGAAACATGGAACACGTAATGAATATCAACTAGTAGAACAAGATGATTATTTGGTAGCTGATGGTATTCACAAAGCAATCATAAGTGATGAAATATGGGAAGCAGCTCAAATTAAAATCACAAGCCAAGCAAAGAAATATGAATATTTACATAAGCCTAGAGGAACAACAACTCATTTATTATCTGGATTAATTAAATGTCCTATTTGTGGTGTTGGCTTATTGGGAAATAAGAGTGTTAAGTACAAAAAAGATGGCACAAAATATAAAGACTTTTTCTATTATGGATGTAAGCATAGAAAAAAAGTCCGTGGTCATAAATGTACTTTCAATAAGCAAATTCGAAAAGAAATATTAGATGGAGCAGTAGTTGAAGTGATTACCAAGTTAGTAAGTAACCCAAAATTTTCTCGTCTAATGCAAGAAAAAATTAACATGAAGGTTGATACAAGGAATATAGATAATGAGATAGAAAATTACGAAAACGAGCTGAGAAAAAGTAACTTGTTAAAATCAAAAATCTTAGAAGATTTAGATAAATTAGATGTTGAGGATAAGTATTATAGTCGGATCAAAGAGGATTTCGAAAATAGGTTATATAAAGCATATGACAAAATTGAAGTGATAGAGAGAAGTCTTATAGATTCAAAAGCGAAAAGAAGAAATATTGAAGCTGAAAAATTAACAGGGGATAATATATATAAGATATTGATTTACTTTGATAAATTATATGAACTTATGAATGATGAAGAACGAAGAAAACTTATGGAAGTTCTTATTGAAGAGATTGAAATATATCAAGAGAAGCAACCAAATGGACAATGGTTAAAATCTATTACTTTTAAGCTTCCAATCATTGAGGAAGATACATTAATAGGTTTGGACAATGGACACCATGTTGAGACGGTAGTATTGATGCAAAAGGTAATAGAGTAGAATGTTGATAAATCAATATTTGTGCCAGCTACTGTATATTTTCTATATAGATATTTTTAGAGAACGTAAAGAATTTTAACTGGCAAATAAATAATTTTTACAGTAATGTGTAACCAGTATGTGGAAACTGATCAACAATAATACAATTAAAGGGTGATGTAATGAGTGATAAGTATACTCACGAAAAAAAACATGGGGTGGTCTATACACCTCAAGGGATGGCAGATTATCTGACTACATTAATGCTCTCCCAAGTAAACTATTCTGATTTTGGTGAAAAAATATATATCTTAGAACCCGCGCTTGGTGAAGGGATATTATTGGATACTCTTTTGACACAAATGCCTAAAGATAAAGAAATTGTAGTATATGCATTTGAGACTGACCAACAAATTTGTGAGGCCACAAATGAATATTTTGATAGGAAATATCCTGATATTAAATTCAATATTTATTCCGATGATTTTGTGGATTATTTTTCGGAAAAAAGGTTTGGGCAAACAAGATTTGATTTTATTATCGCGAATCCACCATATGTGCGAACTCAAGTACTAGGCGCTGAAGAATCACAACGATTACAGAAAATGTTCAGTTTAAGCGGAAGAGTAGATTTTTACTATGTATTCTTAATCATTGCAAATTTCTTATTGTCTGATAATGGTGTTTCTGGTTTTATCACATCAAATAAATTCATGTCAATAAAAGCGGGGGCTGACTTAAGAAAACAACTAATTAAATATTCCTCCTTAAAAATTATTACAGATTTTGGGGATACTAAGTTATTTGATGCAGCTGTATTACCCTGTATACTTGTTTTTAAGAAAGGAAATACTGTTCCTGAAAATGTTGTGTTTACATCAATATATGAGACGTCTGCTAAGAATATTAAAACATCAGTTTCAGCAGAGGATTTTGACTATGGTAAGCTATTTCAGACCGGTAAGATTAGATATTTAGGAAAAGAGTTTCTCATTGAAAAAGGTGAATTAAGAATAGATGATGAGAACTTTACTTGGACTATCCAAACTGAAGAATCAAAACAATTTTTAGATGTGGTTGAAAAACATAGTTATGGCACAATTAAAGATATTTCAAAGGTAAAGGTAGGAGTAAAAACTACCGCTGATAATGTGTTTTTATTTAATTATGTGCCAAATAATTTGAAATTGATTAGACCTCTAATAACACATAGAAACTCAGGGCATATAAAAGGTATCGAAGAACCTGAGTGGAGTATTCTTTATCCTTATTACGATTCTGATGGGAAAAGGACTTTATATGATTTAGAACATTTTCCAGAAGATAAAGATTATCTTGAACAATATAGAAATCAATTATCCGGAAGAAATTATTTGAATAAAGCAGGTAGAGAGTGGTATGAAATTTGGGTTCCACACCAGCCTAAGGATTGGAAAAAAACCAAAATAGTTTTTAGAGATATCGCTGAAAATCCGACATTTTGGATTGATGATACTGGATCGGTTGTGAACGGGGATTGTTACTGGATATCATTTAATGAAGATATATCAGAAGAGATGATTTTATTAATCTTGGGAGTAATGAATAGCGAATTCATTAAAGAATTGTATGATTATAAATATAACAATCGTATTTATGCGAGAAAAAGAAGGTTTAATACACAATATGTAGAAAATTTTCCATTTCCAAATCCGAAATTAAAAAAATCACAGGAAATTATTGAATTAGTAGATTCATTAATTTCAAGTGATTCTGTGAATTTTAATGACATAGAAAAAGAATTAAATAATATGGTATATGAAGTTTTCGGATTTAGTCGTCAAAGAAATTAGATGGTAAAGGGATTTGAATTTTTTTATTTTCAAACCTTCCTTGAAATTGTGTAAAATGATTATGGAAATCTAGTCCATTTACGACATACAACCTATTTACGAGGAGATTACCATTATATAAATCACAATCAAAAATTGCATATCTTACATCTTTTGAGATAAAAATATCGTCATCAATTTTTGTAACAAGTTGATCGTCATTAGGAAGGTGTAACCCAAGATCAATTGTTGGAGAAGTCTGAGTTTTGACCTCTAGCAATTGATTTTTTATATCAGGAAACTGCCCATCATCTAGAAATGCTGAGTATCCTAGTAGTTTACACACCTCTGTATGTAATATTTCTGCTCTCACTCTATCGTGGGTGTTTATTGGAACAGGGAAAGAACGACCTACAAGAACTAATAATGATTCATAAATCTTCTTGATAGAAAATAATTCTCCTTTTACTGGCCAGTCAATGGGAGTTAACTTTGTCGGACCAGTATTGTCATTAACGTATTCTTTAACACTAGGTGTATCCTCTAGTGTTAATAATGATGAATTATCGAAATTTGGCATTACGGCTTGAAATTTTGATGTTAATGTTCCAGTTCTGTCTAAAGTCGCTAGTTGATCGCCATTTACTATTTTTATTTTTTCAATTATATTATCTTCGTTTGGACGAATAAGAACATATCTTCTATCTCCATCTAGTTCTTCGTTCCAAACCTGTAAATTATTTCTTAATTGAACATAAGTATCAAAGTTTTGTCCTGGGAATCTTGGTTGAGTTTTTTCAAATGATTTTGGAGCCTCATACCCTAAAGCTTCTGCAGCCATTGTTTTAACTACTTTTGATCTTGTTCTAGGTGCTAAACCAGAAAGATCTTGACCTAATAATTCTTTTTCAAGTAAATACTTAAGCTCTTCATCTTCTAAATATAGGTCACTATCTAAGGGGATTTCATCATATATAGTTAATCCAGACTCTCTAATTAAATCTTTTTTATTCATTTTTCTCACCTTTCTAATTATTATCTTTGTTCTCCATGCTACTCCATGATTTCCCAAATAGCTCGTTACCATTTGGCCCAAGTTCAATTACATGATTGTCATAAAGTATTGACTTCACTTCATCTGAATATGTGTTTTGCTTATCAAATGAAATGAATATTTGTTTGTTAAATGTGGAATATATTTTGAGAATATTCTTAATAGCGTTGTCTTCTACTTGCTTAAAAATTAATGAATCATGAACTAACAATGGTAGAAATGATAGCGTTAATATTGCTAAATCGAATACAACTAGGCCGCGAAAATTTGTACCTGTTCCTGTGTCATTTGGGATTTCGAAATGGTAACTACTAATCGAATTTATATTAATAAGAGGGGCCATTTTTTGCCCGTTAGTAACCTTTTCATTAATTTCATGCATTGTCTGATTCAAAGTTGATTCAATTGAATTAATAGCTAAATCAACCGTATGATCTAAGTGTTCTTTTATTTTCTTTGTTTCTTCTGCAATAAGCTCCTTATTATCATAAGCTTCGTTGGCTTTCTCCAGTTTAATAATCTTTCTGGCTACTTCAGTATAGTTTTGTAATTTATCTTGTGGGATTTTTTCAGAATCCTTAATGTCTTCAGTTTGTCGATCTACTTCATAATACATTTCATTGTATTTTTTCAATTCTTTATCTATTTTTTTCTTATTGTCGGATACTTGTTTCTTCAAAATACTATTCAAATCATCATGAAACTGTTCGATCTCTACAATCTCAGCGATGTTCAAATTCGGGAAGAATTTTTCTAATTCTAAAAGATCACTTTTTAATTTAGAACTTGAAATTTTTTGATCATACTTCATTGAATTCAAATGAAGCTGATAAGTTAGAATTTTATTGCTAATTAATCTCTGCTGTTCTCTAAGCTCAGCTAGTTTATTTCTTTGGTATTCATCGAGTCCAGAGAATGTTTCTCCTAAATCTAATACCAGATTCTTTTTTTTTGCGTAAATTATTAATTTCAATTTCATTCTTTTTATATTCAGTTTTATTTGGAGTGGCGTATACATAATTATATTTTAAAGACTTATTAAAGGTTTCCTTTTTTTCTTTGTAATCCTGATAGCGTTTATCAGCTAAATCTATTTCTTCATACTCATTTAACAACTTGAATAATCTCTTCAAACCTTTGTTTTGTGTATCTTGTTTAAATGATCGAAGGGGAGCGGTCTCATCGTAATTATCTCTATGATAGACTCGTATAAAATTACTAACTGTCTCTCTAAAACTAATGTAACTTGAGTTTAATTTGTATTTTTCTTTTAACAGATTAGTATAATCATTCAAATTTATAATTTCAATCTTCATATAATTTTTATCACAAATTGTGACTTTGGTAGGAGAGTTTGTATCTCTTGAAAAATAATGCATTGTGCCTTCAAATCGAAATGCAAAGTTGATTTTGTGTTCGCCAACGTTTTTGATTGTATCAAGAGATTTAACTGTATAGTCAGAACCACCAAAAACGAAATCAACAATCATAAGTAGTGTTGATTTACCGATAGAATTTGCACCATCATTTGCCCCTAATACAACATTTAATCCATCCTTGAATAAGGTTGGCTCTTTGTGTTTGAAAGAATCACATTGAATTTCAACAAACATAGTAAATCACTCCTTCCTTATTAAGATTAATTTTCTTTATTGCAAACAAAATAACCAGTACTTCTATAAAATCATTTATGTTGTCAAATTTTTTCTTTGTTTGATTGAACAATTTGATTACTTCCATTGGTTCATTGTGAACGGTATCTAATATAATAGTGATTTTTGGGAAAACACTATCTTGATAGCTTGTTACTTTACTGGGAAATTTCATTAAACACCTCACAATTCTGTACAAAAAAGGCAGCAATTATTTGACATGCTAATCGGTTTGAAGATCCACCAGATGAAATTTGTATCCAATCTGTAACTTCTTCATAAATTTGACTTTGGTTTATATTTTCTTCTTCTAAACTTAAATAAAAGAGCTTTACTTGAGAAGCAATTTTTTCGAAGATTATTATTCCTTCGCCTTCTAAATTTGAAAAAATATTTCTGACAGTATTGTAGAAGGAAGTAACTTTGGTATTTATGTCAAAAATCAACATTGAATTACCTGGATATATTTTCTTTTTGATTTCTATGGCATCCAGAGTCAAATCAACAGGTATATCTGATAGATCAATTGAGGAGAGATTATTTATTACCTCTAAAATATCTTTTTCGAGCTTTACTGAGTTCAATACTTCTTTTAATTGCTTATTTTTTTATTAGCTCTTCCTTTATACCAATAATTTTCTGTTGATCTTCTTCAGAGAGCTCACCCGTATATATATCAGAACAATCTCTACAAAGACATAGTTTGTTATTTTGAGAATCTAAAAAGTCGTATTGATTAACTTCATATCTTATTATGGAGTTATTTCTGATATTCTCAGTTAAATTTTTCCCGCAAATAGGACAACTTGAATCACATTCAGATAGAAGATAATAGTCTGATGTGGGAACAAGTTCCATATTTTCAGTATTCGACCGTGATAAACAATATAGAAACAATTCAGCTAAGAAGTTAGAATAGTCTCCACTATTGAACTTTTCTAATAGTAGCTCTTTTTTTGTTTAGAAATTTGACTATCTTGCTCAATCAATGATTTCATTTCAGAATAAAAATCTTCAGTTAGGTTAATGTTAAGAGTTGGTATGAAAATTTCATCAAACCAGTCTTTGCATCGAGTAAGAGTACCATTATCTATGGATATCGCATCGCGTATGGACTGCTCCACATCTTTAGTTTTATTAAACCAACCACTAACCTTTGTTGGAGTAATATCAACAAGACTTCCATTTCGATCCAATATATTTTCTCTATCTATTAGGGTACCTATGAGTAAGTTAACAATATCCTGGTTTGAATTTGGTGTTTGTAATGCTTTTTGGGAAATTATCAAAAAACTAGATAGACTAATTTGATTCATTGCATACCTCCTCTCGGTAAAAATCCAATAAAAGTCCAGGAAATACTAGTGGGCTTATTTTTTTTAGAATTAGTGTGTAGTCAATTGTAGTTATATACATAATTCTAAGTTAATTAAGGATGTTTTACAACATCTAATATTTGCCATAAAGGAGGTGATCCCTTGGCACGAAACAACAAGCAAACCAGCAAAAAGGTTGCAAGTAAAGCTTCAAAAATCCTAAAGGATGGTCGTTACAGCAAAACAAGTAAGTCTGTCGCTGGTTCTGCATTATCTCAGACTAAGAAAGGTCGTAAGTAATTAGTCGCTTTATCAATTGGCTTAGATGGTGAGCCGTTAATCTCCATCAAATAAAATATCATAACGCCTGATATGCATTAGGGCAGAAGGATACATAGTCATTTTTTGATAGGTCATAGGACCAAACTCAAGAATGATGGAAGTAGCCTTACCTTAATGCGCCCAAATTTTCAGGTGGAGTAGGTTTGTGCACTTCTAAGGTTACAGGCCTATTTTATTTGTCTCCTTTTGCCCATGTGATGTCCAGGTGCAAGGAGACAAATATGGAAAAACGAATTATCACAGTACAAACAGTAAAACAGATTAATGGTCAATTAGTCCTTGCGTATGAAGAAGTTGAAGTTACCGAAGAAATTTACCTTGAAATGATGCGTCCGGAATGGCGTGAGAAGAAGCGTAATCAATGTTGGTATGAAGATTTAAATCGATTATTAGAACATGAGGAAGCGGGTAGCTCACAGTGGATGACTTCAGCACCTGATCAATTTAAAGCATTAGGAGGTACAGGGGAACCGATGGCTCATTTAAGGATGGGGCGTCTGTTGTCGCTAGACCAAATTAATGAATGTTCAAATTTTGATGCGACTTCATTAGATGATCCTGTAGCAGAAGCCGAAGCTTCTTTATTATATGAAGCCTTTGATGAAGTACTTAATGATTTTTCTGAGCGTAACAAATTAATCATGTCCCTCTTACTCATTGACGAATTAACGGAGCGAGAAGTCGCTGAAATCGTAGGTTGTTCACAAAAGACAGTCAATAACATCAAGTGGAAATTACTGCCAATCATTCAGGAAGCATTAAAAGATTGGCAATAATTTTTAGAAACCTTACTCAAACTCTTTCCGAATGTCCTTGGAGAGATGGAAGGAACAAATCGCCTCCATCTTTTCAAAGGATGTGGCGAAAAATTTCTTCCAACGATTACTCAAAACCTCTCTAGATGTCCTAGGAGAGTTGGAAGGAGGTAAAAAACCTTGGAAAAAACATCCAATGAACAAGTCGCTAGTAGCCTGATGGCTATTTCAATCGTTACTAAGAAGCTCGCTCGTCAACTAATGTCAACCAGTAAAGGAGAAAAAGATGTCAAGGATAAAGTTAATGATGGATGTAAAGGAAGATGCAGAGAGTCTTGTGTCTAGTATAGGGATACTTTTAGATGCTTTAGAAAATGATGAAGAGATAGAAGAAACTACAGCAAAGAAAGAAGAAAAGACCTATGAATTGGAAGAAGTAAGAAAAATCCTAGCAGATAAATCAAGGCTAGGTCACACCTCAAAGATAAGAGAACTTTTAGAAAAATATGGAGGGAAGAAGTTATCAGAAATTGATCCAAGCAGGTATGAGGACTTAGTCCAAGATGTGGAGAAACTCTAATGGGGCTCATGCCATACTGTCTCCCAGTTCATCTAACCAATGGATCCACTGTCCTCCAAGTATAAGACTATCAGAAAAATATGAAGAAGAGATTAGTCCATATGCACTAGAGGGAACGGCAGCCCATAGACTGGGAGAATATAAGATTAAAAGCCTATTAGGCCAAAAGGCAAAAGACCCTACAAAGGACCTAGTCTACTATAACCAGGAAATGGAAGATCTAATGGAAGGATATGCATCCTATGTAATGGAAGTAGTAAGTAGCTATGAAAGACCAGCTGTCTTTGTTGAAGAAAGACTAGACCTATCTGAATATGTAAAAGATTCCTTTGGAACGGCAGACTGCATTGTAGTGGGAGGAAAAGACCTTCATGTAATAGACCTTAAGTATGGGCAAGGAGTCCTAGTAGAGTCCAAAGAAAATACGCAACTCATGCTATACGGCTTAGGAGCACTGACACTTTTTGACGGAATCTATGATGTTGAGAAAGTAATTGTTCATATCTATCAGCCTAGAAGGAACAATATTTCAACCTATGAGATTGGAACCAAAGACCTCTATCAATGGGGAGAATCCATAAGAGAAATAGCGAATCTCGCCTATAAGGGGGAGGGAGACTTTGCCTGTGGAGACTGGTGTAGATTTTGCAAAGCTAAAAACAAATGTAGAAAAAGAGCAGAAGAAAATTTAAATACAGCTCAAGAAGAATTCACTCTTCCCCCAGAACTTACAGATGATGAAATTGAAGAGATATTACCAAAGCTGGATAACCTGGAAGATTGGGTGAAAGATATAAAAGCCTATGCTTTGGAAAGAGCAATGAAAGGTCATAAGTGGAAAGACCTAAAACTTGTAGAAGGCAGGTCAAATCGTAAGTATCGAGACGAAGATGAAGTTATAAAGAAAGTAAAAGAACTGGGATTTAATCCTTATGAAGAAAAGTTGCTAGGTATTACGGCAATGACAAAGCTATTAGGCAAGAAAGTCTTTGATGAAAATATTGGAGACCTATTAGTAAAACCAAAAGGAAAACTTACCCTAGTTTGCCTTGATGATAAAAGAGAAGAAGTAGTAATTGAAAATGTAAAAGAAGAATTTGGAGGAATTAATTATGCAAAATAAAACAAAAGTAGTTACAGGTGAAGTTAGATTATCATATTTTAACGGTTGGGAACCTAAATCTATTAATGGGGGAAAGGAAAGATATTCAGTATCTGTCATCATTCCAAAGAGCGACCAAAAAACAATAGAAAAAATTGAAAGGGCTGTTGATTCAGCAATTGAAGAAGGGCTATCTAAGTTTAACGGAAAGAAACCAAATAAGAAGGCCATTAAGCTTCCTCTTAGAGATGGAGATACAGAAAAAGATGATGAGGCCTATCAAGATTCCTATTTCTTAAATGCCAACTCCATGATAGCCCCTCAAATTGTAGATAGGAATGTAGAACCAATCCTTGATAGAAGTGAAGTCTACTCTGGGGTTTATGCAAGGGTGTCTTTAAACTTCTATGCCTACAATGTCAACGGCAACAAGGGAGTGGCTGTAGGCCTTGGTAATATTCAAAAGCTAAGAGATGGCCAACCACTAGGCAATAGGTCTACTGCAGCAGATGACTTTGATGCTATGGATGATGAAGAGGACTTTTTAGGATAGGAGGCAAAAGATGAAAGAAATTTTTGTATTGATATTAATGAGGATATGGGCTTTTGCCTGGTATAAGTTAGGATACATTCAAGCACAAATAGATGAGATGCATAAAAGGATAAGGGATTTATATAGGGATATAGAAAGAAATATTGATGAAATTAAAGATAATATTGATAACTGCAATCAAGTATTAAATGAAGTACGTGATAGAAATGAAGAGAATAAGTATTGATATTGAAACATTCTCTTCAGTAGATTTAGGCAAGTGTGGTGTATATAAATATGCCGAGAGTGAGGATTTTGAAATCCTCCTCTTTGCCTATTCCATTGATGATGGAGAAGTTGAAGTTATTGAGTTAGTAGATGGGGAGACAATCCCTCGAGAGATTTTAAAAGCACTTAGTGATAAATCTATTGAAAAGTGGGCCTTTAATGCCAACTTTGAAAGGGTTTGTCTGTCAAAATTTCTAGGAGAGAGACTAAAACCTCAAGCTTGGTACTGCACCATGATTTGGTCTGCCTATCTAGGGCTTCCACTATCCCTTGAGAAAGTAGGAGATGTCTTAAAATTAGATAAACAGAAGATGTCAGAAGGAAAATCCCTTATTAGATATTTCTCCATACCCTGTAAGCCAAGCAAGGCCACTGGAATGAGAAATAGAAATTCACCTCATGACGATAAGGAAAAGTGGTTGACTTTTAAAGAATATAACAAACGAGATGTAGAAACGGAAATGGCAATAAAGAAAAAACTATCTCATTTCCTTCTACCTAAGAGAGAATGGGAAAACTACTGGATAGACCAAGCTATCAATGACGGGAGTTCCTGATAGAATCATACTCTTACCTGGAGGCAAGATAGGATTTGTAGAAACAAAAAGACTAGGAGAAAAGCCAAGACCAATTCAGAGGAAAAGAATAAGAGACTTTAAAGATTTAGGATTTAAGGTCTATGTCCTAGATAATATAAATGACATTGATGAAATCATAAAAGAGATTGGAGGGGATCAGTTGGAATATAGACCACATAAGTATCAAGATAATGCTACGGAATTTATAAAGGGAAAAGAGGTATCAGCCCTTCTACTTGATATGGGACTTGGCAAGACAGTTATAAGTCTGACAGCCATAAAATATTTACTCTTTGACTCCTTTGAGATCTCTAAGGTCTTAATCATAGCACCACTAAGGGTAGCAAGGGTTACTTGGAAGGAAGAAATAGAAAAATGGTCTCATCTTGATATCTTAAAATACTCAGTGGCTATTGGAAGTGAAAAGGAAAGACTCAAGGCGTTAGAAAAAGAAGCAGACATCTATTTAATCAATAGAGAGAATGTAGACTGGTTAATCAATAAGAGTGGACTTCCCTTTAATTACGACATGATTGTCCTTGATGAACTTTCATCATTTAAGTCTCATAGGTCTAAAAGGTTTAGAGCACTGATGAAGGAAAGACCTAAGGCAAAAAGATAGTGGGACTTACAGGGACACCATCTTCTAATGGTCTTATGGATTTGTGGGCTGAGTTTAGACTACTAGATATGGGAGAGAGGTTGGGAAAATTTATAGGGCAGTACAGAGAAATTTACTTTAAGCCAGACAAGAGAAATGGCCACATCATCTATTCCTATAAGCCACTGCCCTTTGCTGAGGAGGCCATTTATAAAAAAATTCAGATATCACCGTCTCAATGAAAGCTGAAGATTATCTAAGTATGCCAGAAAAAATAAGCAATGAAGTCTTTGTTAGTCTATCGAATAAGGAAAAGGAAACATATGAAACCTTAAAAAAAGACTTAGTTGTATCTATTAAAGATAAAGAAATAGATGCAGTAAATGCAGCAGCGCTTTCAAATAAATTACTTCAGATGGCATCGGGTTCAGTTTATGATGAAGACAAAAATATGGTTTACATTCATGATAAAAAGTTAGACGCCCTTGAGGATTTTACAGAAGGTGCAAATGGAAAACCTGTTTTAATTGCTTATTGGTACAAGTCAGACTTAAAAAGAATTAAAGATAGGTTTGATGTAAGAGAACTAAAGACAAGTTCTGACTTTAAAGAGTGGAATCAAGGAAAAATATCAGTGGCAATTATTCATCCTGCATCAGCCGGTCATGGACTAAACCTTCAAGCAGGAGGTTCAACACTTATATGGTTTTCTCTCGCTTGGTCCTTGGAACTTTATGAACAGACCAATGCAAGACTTTATAGACAGGGTCAAAAAGAAACAGTTGTGATTCACCATATATTAGCCAAAGACACAATTGATGAAGATGTGATGAAAGCACTAGAAAATAAAAACAAAACCCAAGCTGAACTTATAGATGCAGTAAAAGCAAATTTAGAGAGTTAAGTTGATAGAATGTCACTATCGATATTTGATAAACTTAATATACGAGTAGGAGTTATATGGATAACTTACCTCAAAAACTTTATGGAGGTAAGCATGAACACAAAAGAATATTTAAAACAAGCCTTTTATTTAGACAAGAGGATTAACAGTAAGTTAGAACAGGTTGAGAGTCTTAATGCACTAGCTACAAAAGCTACTGCAACCTTATCAGATATGCCTAAGAGTCCCAACAGAGGAGCATCAAAGCTTGAAGATACAATTGTAAAAATTATTGATCTTCAAGAAGAAATCAATAGGGATATAGATAGGTTGGTAGATTTGAAGAAAGAAATAGCTGATTCAATCTTTTCATTAAAAGATAAAGAGGAACAGACAGTTCTTGAAAAGAGATATCTCTGTTTTAACACTTGGGAGCAGATTGCAGTAGATATGAATTACTCAATTCAGTACTGTTTTAATGTCCATAGGAATGCACTAAAAACAATTGACATGAAGCTCTAATACCGATAAAATTTATATAGGAGAGATATAAATAGTATGAAACGTGATGAAATATTAAGAAAAATTTATCTTTTTTTAGTTTTTTATGTTTTGTCTAATTTGATATCGGTAGAAGGTAGGTTGTTATATAAGATTTTGTATTCAGTCTTGCTAGTATCTACAGCATTTTATTTCTTTAAGAAAAACAAATAGTAAAGTTGATAGAATAAGAGTAGAGAAATGTAGTATAGTTAAAATAGCAAAAGAATAATTAATTTAGCCTCGAGAGAAATCTCGGGGCTTTTATCATAAAGAGGTGGTTAATTGCCAAAAAAACCTAAGAGACCATGTTCTTATCCTGAATGTCCAGAGCTTGTTGAAAGAAGATTCTGTAAGAAACATGAGAAGGAATACAATAAAAATTATGAAAAATATAAAAGAAATCCAGAGACGCATAAGCGTTATGGAAAAGCATGGAGGATTATTCGTAAAAGATATATTAGTGAACATCCTTTGTGTGAGATGTGTTTAAAAGAAAATAGAATGACAAAGGTAGAGGAAGTACATCACATACTTCCTCTTTCTCGTGGTGGAACAAATGATGAGAGTAACCTTATGAGTCTTTGTAAATCTTGCCACTCAAAAATTCATGTAAAAGCTGGGGATAGGTTTGGTGGATAATTTATTGAGGGGAGGGGGAGTAATCATCTTAAAAGCTGATTTACCTACCAACGGTGCCGCCCTCTCACGCACAAAAAGACGGGTTCAAAGGGGGTATTAAAGAATATGATTTTTCACCCAGGTCAATAAATCTTTCTCAGATTTATTTGAGGAGGCAATATCAAGAATTATTTCAATAAGTTCAGCTTGAGAATATTCCAAAGAATAGCCGTTAAGTTCCAATAAGATTAACATTACATGGATCCCAATTCTCTTATTTCCATCGACAAAAGGATGGTTTTTTATGATGGAAAATCCTAGATGAACAATTTTTCTAAGGATTCCTGAATATAAATATTCACCATCAAAAGTTTGAAAGGGAGAATTAAGGGATAGGTCTAAGATATTTTCATCTCTTAGGCCAAACTCTCCACCAAACTCCCTAATTAAAGCTTGATGTAGCTTTAAAATTTGACCTTTACTAAGTCTAATCATTTGGCAAGGTTCTTATAGGCTTTTTTGTTTTGCTTTATAAGACGTTTAGAAATCTGATCTATTTCTTCATCTGAAGATAGGCTTAGGCTATCAAACTCCTTATACTCAATAAGAATGTATTTTGGATTATTGTTTTTCAAAATTACAGCTGAGCCATTTTCATCAACAAGACGGGCAAGCTTAGAAAAGTTTTGGTTTGCCTCGGTAATAGAAACAAGGGTATTTGTATTGATTTTCATATTATCAACCTCCTAGTTAAATTATACCATAAAATAGGATGAATTAAACCTATTTTATATTATGTAGAAAAATTTATAAGAGCAAGGGATTTATTCTTTTATAAAAAAGCCCTCTCCCTGGTTCGCATGTAAAAACTACATTAAGCGTGGAGAGGTTCTGTTAAATTAATTATAGCATAAATTTTTAAAATTAAAAGTTCTAGACTAAAGCGAAAAAAATATATGGAGGTGATATTATGGCAAAAGACGGAACATATAGAGGAGGAAGAAGGGTAAGGGCAGGTGGCAAGCCACAGCCTGCAGCAGAAAAAATTCAAAAGGGAAAAGAAGTAGAAATCCTAATGAATGACATTCCTACCTTTAGCCCAGAAGAAATAGATGCAGTAGACCTACCTGATGGAGCAGTTCTTGATGGGGCGGATATGCCAGAGCCGAGTGACTACTTATCAGCCAATCAAAAGAATGGGATTCGGCTCGGTGCTGATGAAATATATAAGGAAACCTGGGGTTGGTTAAAACAAAGAAATTGTGAAAACCTAGTAAATCCAAGACTACTTGAGTCCTACTCCCAGGCCTTTGCAAGATACATCCAATGTGAAGAGGCCATTAGTCAATTTGGACTTTTGGGAAAGCATCCAACAACAGGAGGAGTTATTGCATCACCATTTGTACAGATGTCTAGTCAGTTTCAAAAAACAGCCAATCTTTTATGGTATGAGATTTACAACATTGTAAAAGAAAACTGTACGGAAGTTTATGAAGACTATGGGGAAGATATGATGGAAAAATTATTAAGACAAGGGAGCTAAAAAATGTACCCTTCCGATGAAACAGGACGAAATCAAAGATTTCTATGTTTCTATCCTTGGGCACAAGGATATTTTCCTTATTAAAAAGAAAGAGAGGTAGAAAATGTTTGAAAAAGTAAATCCAAAACATCCAGATAAAATAGCGGACTGTATTGCCGGTGCAATTGTAGATTTAGCGTATAAGGTACAAGCAAACCCTAAAATTGCTGTTGAGGTATTAATCGGACACGGAGATTGTCACACAATAATTGAAACAGACTGTAAGCTAAATAAAATAGAAATTGAATCTGCAATTAAGAGAATAGCTGGAGATGTTAAGACAGATATTAAAATTGTAGAACAAGATGAGCACTTGTCTAAGAATCAAAAAGATAAAATTAGATGCGGAGATAACGGAATATTTAAAGGAGTACCTGTAAGCGAAGAGGAAAAGAAACTATCACTTATCGCTAGAGAAATTTATACTAACTATCCATTTGATGGAAAATACATTCTTGATGGAGATAAACTTATCATTTGTCAGTCCAATGTTTCAACTAAAATTTTAGAATCCATTTATCTCAATGCGGTTATTAATCCTCTAGGAGATTGGACAGGGGGCTTTAATGTTGATACAGGGGCAACCAATAGAAAACTTGGCTCAGATATGGGAAGAGCAGTAACCGGAGGAGGACTCCATGGCAAAGATCTATCCAAGGCAGATGTATCTCTTAATATTTATGCCCACCTAAAGGCACAGGAGGGAGATTGTATTTTCATGTGCCATTGGTGATGAAGAAATTGATGGAAGACCATATTCAGAAATAGTAGAAATAGCAAGAGACTATATTAATTCTCTTGGTGGTTTTGAGGAATTTGCTAGGTAGGGGCTTATATGATTACAACAAAAGAAATGAAATTAGTTGATATTGAAAAATTAGTTCCTTATGTGAATAATGCAAGAACTCATTCAAACGACCAAATCAATAAACTACGATCTTCCATTCGTGAGTTTGGTTTCATCAATCCAGTTATTATAGATAAGGACTATGGAGTAATTGCAGGTCACGGAAGAATTATGGCAGCAAAGGAAGAAGGTATAAAAGAAGTACCTTGTGTATTTGTAGACCACCTAAACGAGGCACAAAAGAAAACATACATCCTAGCAGACAACAGAATGGCACTTGATGCTGGTTGGGATGAAGAACTACTAAGAGTAGAAATAGAATCCTTAGAAGAATATGGCTTCAATGTAGAACTTACAGGTTTTTCAGAGGAAGAATTATCCTCTCTTTTTGATTTAGGGCTAGAGGTAGAAGAAGACGACTTTGATGTTGAAAAGGAACTAAATAAGCCAACTTTTTCAAAGACAGGCGATATTTGGACATTAGGCAGGCATAAAGTTATCTGTGGGGATTCTACTCAGTGGGATACCTTTGAAAAGCTACTTGGAGATACTAAGGTAAATCTAGTATGCACTGATGCACCATATTTCGTAGACTTAAAAAATAAATCTGGCAGTATCAAAAATGACAACTTAAATGATAGAGAAGCCTATGAATTTTTAATGAAAGTATTCATAAACTTTAAAGATGCAATGGTAAAGGATGCATCTATTTATGAATTCTACGCAACAATGAAAGCAAGAATTTTTTATGATGCATTTGAAGATGCTGGATTTAAAGTTGGTGTGGGACTTATTTGGAAAAAACCTAGAGCTCCTTTTATGAGGACAGATTGGAAATTTAATATGGAGCCTATTATATTTGGTTGGAGAAAAGATGGAAAACATAACTGGTATGGAGATCAAAAATAAACAGCAGTCTTTGAATTCGATGGAATTAAAGATTCTGAAAAAGAAGGATGTGGTCATCCATCATCTAAACCAATACCTCTTATTGCTTATCTAATCAAACAATCCACTCAAACAAATGGTTTAGTTCTTGATGAGTTTTTAGGTTCTGCATCAACTTTAATTGCTTGTGAACAACTTGAAAGAATATGTTATGGTATCGAATTGGAACCCAAATATGTGGATGTTGCTGTTAAGAGATATTTAGAATTTAAAAATGGCTTAAGCGATCAAATTTATTTGATAAGAGATGGGGAAAAGATATCATATAAAAACTTGGAGATTAGAGATGAAGAGTAATGTAAATTATAGGTTCGATAAAGATGTTTGTATGGGGGTACTTCCTAATGGTCTAGTTTTTTTAATAGATGCCGAGATCTATCCTAAGGTACAAAATATTAAATGGTATGTTAGTACACAAGGTGGAAGACCTTATGTTGTAGATGAAGACAGAAATAAAATAGATTCATATGTTATTTGTAGAGCATTAAATTATGAAGTAGATCACATTAACTTAAATACCTTAGATAACAGAAAAAAGAATTTAAGATTATGTACGCATCAACAAAATCAGATTAATCAACCTCTTCAAAGAAATAATACTTCCGGAGTTACGGGCGTAAGCCATTATGCTCCAAGAGGAAAATTCAGGGCAAGAATTAAAGTTTCACAAAAAGATATTCATTTAGGCTATCTTGATACCTTTGAAGATGCGGTGAAAGCTAGAAATATCGCAATGAAATGTATGTTCGGTCAGTATGGAAGATATAACGAAGTTAATGATATACCTGTGGATTTAGAAACAGATGTTATAAATCGCTGTTCAAAATATAAGGAACTTTCGTACAACAGTGCATTTTTTGATTTTTGGGATGAAGACTATGAATAATCTCACACTAGGCTCTCTATTTGATGGCTCAGGAGGCTTTCCACTTGCAGCTAAAGTAGTAGGAATAAAACCTATCTGGGCATCAAAAATTGAACCCTTTCCCATAAGAGTTACAAGTAAAAGAATGCCAGAAGTCAGGTACTTAGGGGATCTATGTAAAATTAAGGGAGATGAAATAGAGCCAGTTGACATCATAAGCTTTGGCAGTCCATGTCAGGATTTATCTATAGCGGGAAAGAGAGGAGGTTTGAAGGGGAGTCAGTCAAACCTCTTTTTTGAAGCCATAAGAATTATAAAAGAAATGAGGTGGAAGACAGGTGGAGAAAAACCAAGATATATTATTTGGGAAAATGTCCCAGGAGCCTTCTCCTCCAACCAGGGAGAAGACTTTAGAAGAGTCCTTGATGAAATTATATCCATCAAAGGAGCGTTTCCCTCAGTGCCTATGCCTTACAAAAACAAATGGCCCTATGCCGATTTACTCATGGGAGAAGGATTCAGCCTTGCTTACCGAGTTCTTGATGCGAAATACTTCGGAGTGCCCCAGCGAAGGAGGAGAATCTTTCTTGTCGCAGATTTTAATGGAAGATGTGCCGGATAAATACTATTTGACCAAGACCGCCTGCCTTGGAATCTTAAGAAAAGCCAAGCTAAATGGAAAAGAAATACCAAGCCCACTGAGAATTGCTTTGGAGAAACAATCTGTATAAATGACCAAGGTGGACAGAGAATGGATATAAGGAGTGAAGAATCTGGAACCCTTAGAGCAAAAGGAGGACAGCCTCCTCTTGTCTACGACTACGTATCTGACCTACCAGACGTTCACAAGGCTCACGTGGGTAGGTCATTATTTGAAAATCACGGCCAAGACTGCCGTTACAAGGGGCCTTTAGAAGAGTCTCCGACCCTTTCATCGACTCTTGGAACAGGAGGCAACAACCAGCCTTTAGTGGCCTACGACATCAGACAAACCTCAGAGAATACGAAAAATGAAAGACATAATATTTATGCTTGTGATGTATCAAGAACCATAGATACCAGTGGTAATCCTCCAACGAGAAATCAAGGAGGGGTTGCCATTATTTATTCCATGAGTAAAAACTCTCACTTTACAAGCGCGGCTCTTAATGAGACTTCATCTCTTGTAGCGACAGACTATAAAGACCCGCCTGTAGTTTTCAATAAATATGTAAGAAGACTAACACCAACAGAGTGTGGAAGACTACAAGGCTTTCCAGATGCTTGGTGTAAAAATTTAGGAACAGACAATCCGACCAAAGAAGAGATGGACTTTTGGAGACAAGTCTTTCAAACAGATGCCGATATTCGGGGACTTAAAAAGAGAAAAACTGATAGACAGATTTTAAAATGGTTTAAAAATCCTCATACAGACTTAGCAGAATATAAGATGTGGGGCAATGGAGTTGCTCTTCCCTGTCTTATATATATTTTCAAAAGATTGGTAAATTCAGTAAATATAGCTTGATATCAATCCTTATTTGAGCAATATATGTATGTGAGGCGATGAGATGATTTCAAAGGAAATAATAAGCCATTTAAACGAAACCTATCCAGTAGGAACAAGGGTAAAACTTCTTCAAATGTAAGATGAGCAGACTCCTCCACTAGGAACTTTAGGAACAGTATATGGTGTAGATGACATAGGGTCAATCCTAGTTAAATGGGATAACGGATCAAGCTTAAATGTGATTTTCAAAGTAGATAAAATAAAAAAACTATGATATAAACATTGAGAAATAGCCATATATAGCTTGACTAATCCTCCCTTCTACGGGAATATGTCTATAAGAAAAGAAGGGGAGGAGAAACCATGAAAAAAGAAATTTTACAAAGATTAGAAAGAGAAATTAGGGCCTGTAAAAAATACGCTGAGACAGCCATCATGAGGGCAAGAGAAGGAAAAACCGATCTAGCAATCAGTCTACTAGATATTGCAAATATAGCTAAGACTTGCGCAGGACAAGCCCATGAAGAACTTTGGGATATTTCCCAGGGGGATTTAACAGGAGAAGAATTTGACATCTTTGCAGAGGCAGAAATCTTGGGACATTTAACAAGAAAAGCCTACAAGGAAATCCAAAAAGGGAGGAAGTAAGATGACAAGCTTTGAAAGAGACTATAAAGATGTACTAGAAGGAAATGAGGTTGAAGTTTTTAAGCGAAGGAAAAAAGAAATAAAAGAATTAGAGAAAAAGCTTAGGGAGACAAGAAATGGTTTTAGAGACCAGTGTATCTTCCAAGAACTTGAAAAAAAGTAGAGTATAGAAAAACAGATGAATTAGTTTAAGAAGACAAGGGGGCTAGGTCCTATTTGTCGTGGTAGACCAGAGGGGTCTTTTTTTATTGGGGTGATTTAATGGAATGAGAAAACTAAAAGAAGATAAGCCAAGTAAGTTTATGCTATCAACCTCCCATTGTGATAAGAATAAAGCTGATTATGCGGTAACCTTTATTGAATGCCTCAAACATACCAAAGGCAGATGGGCCGGTACGCCCTTTAAATTAATAGACTGGCAGGAGGAAATAATTAGAGACTTATTTGGCATTGTAAAAGAGTCTGGATACAGACAATTCAATACTGCATATATTGAAATACCTAAAAAACAAGGAAAGTCTGAACTTGCTGCAGCCGTTGCGCTACTACTAACTTGTGGTGACGGGGAGGAAAGAGCAGAAGTTTATGGATGTGCTGCAGATAGGCAGCAGGCAACCATAGTTTTTGATGTGGCTGCTGATATGGTTAGGATGTCTCCAGCCCTATCTAAAAGGGTAAAGATACTAGCTTCCCAAAAGAGGATGATCTATAAGCCGACTAACTCCTTCTACCAAGTTCTATCTGCTGAGGCCTACTCTAAACATGGATTTAATATTCATGGTGTAGTCTTTGATGAACTTCATACCCAGCCCAATAGAAAGCTTTTTGATGTAATGACAAATGGATCAGGGGACGCCAGAACCCAACCCCTATATTTCCTTATTACTACAGCTGGAACAGACACAAAGTCTATCAGCTATGAAACCCACCAAAAGGCAGTGGATATTCTTGAAGGAAGAAAAACTGATTCAAGCTTTTACCCAGTCATTTATGGAGCAGATAGGGAAGATGACTGGACAGATGAAAAAGTATGGAAGAAAGATAATCCATCTCTAGGAATAACAGTTCCACTAGAAAAGGTTAGAGCAGCCTTTAACTCTGCTAAACAAAATCCTGCAGAAGAAAATTCTTTCAGACAATTAAGGCTTAATCAATGGGTAAAACAAGCTATTAGGTGGATGCCTATGGAAAAATGGGATTTGTGTAACTTTACTGTTAATGAAGAAGAACTTAAAGGCAGAGTCTGTTATGGTGGTCTTGACCTATCAAGTACGACAGATATTACAGCATTTGTATTAGTTTTTCCTCCACAAGAGGAGGATGACAAATTTCAAATCCTACCTTACTTTTGGTTACCTGAAGATAATCTTGACCTAAGAGTAAAAAGAGATCATGTAAACTATGATTTATGGAAGAAACAAGGCTACATTCATATCACAGAGGGAACTGTAGTTCACTATGGATTTATTGAAAAATTTATCGAGGATTTGGGAGAAAAATATAATATCCGAGAAATTGCCTTTGATAGGTGGGGAGCCGTTCAAATGGTTCAAAACTTAGAGGGTATGGGTTTTACAGTAGTTCCCTTTGGACAAGGCTTTAAAGACATGTCTCCACCAACCAAAGAACTAATGAAGCTAACCCTTGAAAGAAAAATTGCCCACGGAGGCCATCCAGTTCTAAGATGGAATATGGACAATATTTTTATACGAACAGACCCAGCAGGAAATATTGAGGCAGATAAGGAAAAATCCACAGAAAAGATTGATGGAGTTATTGCTACTATTATGGCTCTGGATAGGGCAATAAGGTGTGGTAATGATATAAGTGAGTCTATATATGATGATAGGGGATTAATTATTTTTTGAATTGGGTATAAATTTAAAATATATAAAGTTTTTAGATATTTAAGGAGATAAGTTTATGAAATGGTATAATAATCCAACTTTAATGAGTTTTATTGGTGTATTGATTGGTGCTTTAATTGGATTCACTGGCACAATTTATTCTTCTCATGTAAATTTACTAACAATAGAAAAACAACATATTTATGAATTAGAAAATAGAAATATGAAGAAAAAAGAAGAAATAGGCGTACATATGATTCAGTCCCTATATAGTTTACAAAAAATGAATGATGGTTTAATTAATACTAATTTAGTTTCATTTAAAGAAGAATCATATACAATATCAGCTAATGCAAGAATATATTTTAGTCAGGATGTAGTTGATTTATATGATCAAGTTTTAAAAGAATTCTTTGAGGAGAAATTATATAATGGAGAAAAAATAGAATCAAAATTAATTCCCGCAATTAGGAAAGATTTAGGAATTAATGCATAAAACACATTTATTTTTATACCTAAAACTAGGAGGGGGGTAGTATAAACATTCTAAATTTAATATTTAAGTCGAGAGACAAACCAAAAGACGGGGAGAGAATATCTTCTTCGTCTTTTTTATTTGGAAGAACAAGTGTAGGTAAGGATGTAAATGAATTTACAGCCATGCAGATGACTGCTGTTTATTCTTGTGTGAGAGTACTTTCTGAAACATTAGCAGGACTTCCCTTACATCTATATATAAAACGAGATTCTAATTCCAAGGAGAAAGCTAAGACCCATTCGTTATACTTTCTTCTTCACGATGAACCTAATAGTGAAATGACTTCTTTTGTTTTCAGAGAAACTTTGATGACTCACTTACTTCTTTGGGGGAATGTCTATGCTCAGATTATTAGAAATGGAAGGGGAGAAGTGATTAGTCTTTATCCACTCATGCCAGATAAGATGACGGTCATGCGTGGAGAAGATAGAGAGATTTTCTATAAATACAGACACAAATCGGAATATGTTTATCTTTTAAAAGAAGAAGTACTTCATATACCGGGTCTTGGATTTGATGGACTCATAGGCTACTCACCTATATCCATGGCAAAAAAATGCCATCGGTATGGCTATGGCTTGTGAAGAATATGGAGCATCTTTCTTTGAAAATGGAGCACAGCCAGGTGGAGTTTTAGAACATCCTGGAATCATTAAAGACCCAGAAAGAGTAAGGGAGTCCTGGAATAAGGCCTTCCAAGGGCCAGAAAACGCCAACAAGGTGGCTGTCCTTGAAGAAGGGATGAAGTACCAAGCAATCGCCATAGCCCCAAGTGAGGCCCAAATCTTGGAAACCAGGAAGTTTCAATTAAATGAGATAGCTAGGATATTTCGAATACCACCTCATATGGTTGGAGATTTAGAAAAGTCATCCTTTTCAAATATAGAGCAGCAATCACTGGAGTTTGCGAAGTATACTCTGGATCCTTGGATTGTTCGTTGGGAGCAATCCTTAGAAAGGTCACTTTTAAGGAAAAAAGAAAAAGAATCTTACTTTATTAAATTTAACTTGGATGGACTTCTTCGTGGAGACTATGAATCCAGGATGAAAGGATATGCTGTAGGAAGACAGAATGGTTGGATGAGTGCAAATGACATAAGAGAATTAGAAAACCTTGATAGGATATCAGCTGAAGAAGGTGGAGATTTATATCTAGTCAATGGAAATATGCTACCACTGGATAAGACTGGAAGTTTTTATCAATCAAAGGGAAATACGAAAGGAGAAAAATAAAATCCTAATGAACAAAAATAAAATATTTTGGAACTGGTCCAAAGAAGACAATGTCTTATATATAGACGGAGTAATTGCTGAAGAGTCTTGGTTTGATGATGAAGTCACGCCAAGGCTCTTTTTTGAAGAATTAAAGAGTAAAAGGGGGGGATATCACTGTATGGCTTAACTCCCCTGGTGGAGATTGTATTGCAGCATCAAGAATTTACACCATGCTTTTGGAACACAAGGGAAATGTCACTATAAAGATTGATGGCCTAGCTGCATCAGCCGCCTCTGTTATTGCCATGGCAGGAAGTGAAGTGCTCATGAGTCCAACTTCTTTAATGATGATTCATAATCCCTTAACTGTAGCCATTGGAGATTCTTTGGAAATACAGAAGGCAATTGATATGTTAAAGGAAGTTAAGGAATCCATCGTCAATGCCTATGAGATTAAGACAGGTTTATCCAGAGATGAAATTTCAAATCTAATGGATGTAGAAACTTGGTTTGATAAAAACAAGGCTATGGAGATAGGATTTTGTGATGGAACGCTTACAGATAAAAGAAATTTAGACCTTGTAACTAATATGGTTTTTTTCAAGGAGGGCAGTGACAAATTCACTTTTAACAAAGATCTAAAAAGAGGTAAAAACACACTCAATGGGTGAAGTGGAAGAAAGATTAGAAAATATTAAAAAACATGGGAGGAATAATTATTATGTACCCTTCCGATGAAAGATAACGAAATCAAAGATTTCTCTCTTTCTATCGTTGGGCACGAGAACATTTTTCTAGTATTTATATAAGGAGGAAGAAGAAAAATGACTATTAAAGAACTAATGAAAAAGAGAAATGAGGCCTGGAATAAGGCAAAGGCATTTGCTGAATCCAAGAAGGATGAAATGGACAAGGAGTTAGAAAAACCTATTACTCAGGCACTAACTAGCCAGCCTAGCACTTTTAATGAAGAAGAAAAACCAATGAGAGCGAGAAATGTCTATAAAAAATCCATGATGAAGGCCCTAAGATCTAACTTTAGAGATATTACCAATGAGCTAAAGGTGGGTACCGATGAAAGTGGAGGCTACCTGGTTCCGGAAGAGTTAGAATCGGAAATCGTAGATGGACTGGAAGAAGAAAATATTGTAAGAAAACTGGCTACAAAGGTTCAAACATCAGGACTTCACAAGATTAATATTGCAGCTACAAAGCCAGCAGCCCTATGGGTGGAAGAAGGGGGTCAGCTTACCTTTGGAGAAGGTACATTTGACCAAGTTTCCTTAGATGCACATAGACTTCACGTTGGTATTAAAGTAACAGAAGAATTGTTATACGATACAGCCTTTAATTTGGAAAAATATATCGCAGAAGAGTTTACAAGGGCCCTTGCCAATGCCGAAGAAGATGCCTTCTTAAATGGAAATGGTGTAAATAAGCCAACAGGAATCTTTGATTCAAAAAAGTTGGAGAAGTTGGAGTGACAGCAAAGGCTACTACAATAACATCAGATGAGTTCATGGACCTTGTCTATTCCCTAGATAGGCCCTATAGAAAGAAAGCGGCCTTTATTTTAAATGATAGAACAGTGGCCCAAATTAGGAAGTTAAAGGATGTAAATGGGGCCTATATTTGGCAGCCTTCCCTTAAAGATGGAGAACCAGATAGGCTACTAGGCTACCCTGCCTATACATCAGCCTTTGCTCCAAAGGCTGAAAAGGGAAAACCAGCCATAGCCTTTGGAGCCTTCTCTTATTACAAGATTGGAGACAGGGGACATAGGTCCTTCCAAGATTTAAGAGAACTCTTTGCCGGCAATGGTATGGTAGGTTTCTTAGGAAAGGAAAGGGTAGATGGAGTTTTGGTTTTAAGAGAGGCAGTTAAACTTCTTAAGATAGGCACTACAGCCTAGTGAGTAAATCATGATTAGTCTTGATGAAGTAAAAACCTATCTAAGGGTGGACTTTGATGATGAGGATAAGATGATAAATTCACTTATTCTCTCATCTATCAATCATTGCAAGGATATAGCTAGGGTTGAAAGTGAGGAAGAGTTAGAGGAATATCCTAATTCAAAAATTGCAGTTTTATATATGACAACCTATCTCTATGAGCATAGGGAAGAGACTGATTATGAAGACTTAAATCTAACTTTAAGAGCTCTTTTAATTGGTCTTCGAAAGTCAGAATTTTAAAGAGGGTTATAAGTATGAAAATAGCTGATTTAAATAGAAAAATAGTCTTTCAATCTAAGACTGTAGAAGTAGATAGAATCGGAAACTATAAGGCAACTTGGACAGATTTTCTTGAAACCTCAGCCTATATCTCCTTCCAAGGAAAAGGCGAAGAGGTATTTTTAGGTATGGAGATAGATAGGTCAGATATTTCCTTCACTCTAAGATTTCAAAAAAGGCTAAAGAACATTAACACATCTGAGTATAGGATAGTTTTTGATGATGAAAAATACAATATTATTTCCATTGACTTTATGAACTACAAGAATAGGTTTATTAAGCTTAGGTGTAAGAAGGTGTCTAGATGAGGGTAAGTATTGATAATATGGCTGATGAAATTATGAAGGGCCTTGAGGAGTATTCTGATATGGCAGCTGATGAAGTAAAAAAGAAGTTAGAAAAACTGCCAACAATATTAAGAAAGACATTCAAGCAAATGCACCTGTTGGTGAGACAGGTAAATATTCTAAGTCCTGGTCCGTGAAAAAAGAGAAAGAAACTTCTAACTCAATAGAATTAGTTGTTCACTCTAAAAACAGATATCAACTGGCTCACTTACTTGAAAAAGGTCATGTATTAAGACAGGGAGGCAGGGTATCAGGGAGACCCCACATAGCACCTGCTGAAGAAAAAGGGGTCAGAGAATTAGAAGAAAATATAATGAGGAAGTTAAAAGAATGAAAAACTTAATAAAAATACTAGAAGAAATAGGACTTCCCTTTGCCTATTCTCATTTTGCTGAGGGAGAAAGTCCAAATCCACCATTTATGGTATATCTATTTCCAAAGAATAAACATTTTGGAGCAGATGGTTATGTATATCATAAGAACATACAAGTAGATATGGAAATCTACACGGATAAGAAAGACTTAGAACTTGTAAGAAAAATAGAAGAAATACTGGATAGAAAAGAAATCTATTATGAGAAGTCTGAAACGTGGATTGAATCAGAAAGACTCTATGAAGTTCTCTACGAGTTTACAATAAATTTGAATACTAAGGAGGAGTATAAATTATGGCTAATAAAGTGAAATTTAATATTTGCAACGTTAATGACCTAACCCCTCGAGCCTTGCGAGTGGCAGGTAGGTCAGATGTCACGAAATCCAATTCTCTGCGACTTATAAGGAGCGAAGAGAATTGTGATGGAGCTGACTCACTACAATTTATAGGAGGTAACAATTATGGCAAATAAGGTAAAGTTTAATATCTGTAATGTCCACTACGCTCTCTTTGATAAAACCGAGGAGGGCGTAATTAAATATAAAGCTCCTGTTCCAATGCTTGGAGCAGTTTCCATTTCATTAGAACCAAATGGGGAGCCGGAGAGTTTCTATGCAGATGGAATTGAGTATTACACTATTTCAAACAATATGGGCTATGACGGTGATTTGAAGATTGCTCTAATTCCAGAAAGCTTTAGGACAGATGTTTTAATGGAAAAAGCAGATAAAAACAAGATCCTGGTAGAGTCTTCAAAATCAGAAACAGCAAATTTTGCCCTTCTTTTTGAATTTGATGGAGATCAAAAGAAGATCCGTCACATCATGTATAACTGCTCAGCATCAAGACCAAGTCTTGAAGGGGAAACCAATGAAGAATCAAGAGAGGTTCAACCAGAAACTATTAGCATCCAATCAAGACCCCTTCCAAATGGAAATGTAAAGGCAAGAACTGGAGATGAAATTACTAAGGAAACCTATGACAACTGGTACAAGACCGTCTATTTGTCCACAGAAGAAAACACATCCCCAGCAAATGTTAGAAAGGCGGAGAAATAACATGGCCTTAACTAAGACAATTAATATTGACGGACAAGATGTAATATTTCGAGCCTCTGCTGCTATTCCAAGAATTTACAGGCTAAAATTTGGCAGGGATATTTTTAAAGACTTAATGGAACTTGAAAATTCAATTAATAGGAGTAATGAAAACAACTCAAATATTGACATTGGTTCATTAGAACTCTTTGAGAATATAGCCTATGTTATGGCAAGACATGGGGACAAGACAGTAGAAGACAGGCCAGAGGAATGGTTGGATAATTTTTCTACTTTTTCTATTTATCAAAACCTACCCCAGCTAATAAAATTGTGGGGATTATATATTAAGATGGAAAAATATCTAAAAAGTAAGACCAATGACCACCCCCTTATTTTTATTAAGAGCAGTGGAACGTGG